>NZ_LN650648.1:2431738-2735705 GCF_900002575.1 Romboutsia hominis
TTATTAGAAAATGCATTTACATTTAACTGACTACTATCCTTTGTCCACTTGCTTGAAGTATGTTCGATTCTAGCTTTCTATACTAATCTCACTTTATCATAATTCGTTCTATTATGTATGTATATAATATTATACTAAAATCAATACTTCTAATTCTTTTAGTTGTTGAATAATCTGGAGCTGAAGCTCTGTCTAATAAATACATAAATTTGATATATCTTATGCATACTTTTTCAATTTCTCTAGATGAATACATACAGTTCATATTTACATAAATTACAATATTCAACATATTTTTTTGGATTATTATATTTCCTCTAATTTAAGAATAAGTCTTGTATAACTTTTCTAATTTAATCTCCTCAATAATTTGTCTTAATAAACTAATTAAATCATCTTTCAGAATTCTACAATCAACATTTAATAGTAGTTTAAATTTATAATTATAACTATAGTAGTATAACCAATTTGTTTAGTATTTTATTTTGCATATAACTATTATACAAAACCACAATCTTCTTTTAAATTTTGGCTTATTTTTATAAAAAAAAGGCGTCGCCCTATTTTTAGTGCGACAGCCCTTACATCATTTCTTATTATTCATAGTAATAATATAATTAAATTAAGCTTTTGTAGTAAATATACGTTCTATAAATTTAACAACAGATCTTGATACGCCATGACCTATGTTGAAAGCTTTACTAGATAATAACTCTTTATCTTTTACTTGTACATTACTTCTTATAGCAGTTTCTTGAGATTTAGTTATATTATTTGTTCCTAAAACTACAGGAACATTCATTTTAGCTGCTAATGGTCCTGCTGATAATGCATCTACTAATACTTTATCTTGAGCTATTAATAAACCTTCTGAACCTTTGTGGAATTCATTTATTACAGCAGCATTAGTTTCTTGTATATTTGCTCCGTCTATTCTTTGAGCTTGATCTACAACGATTTTATCAAGCTGTTGTTCAACATTTTTGTCTACTGCATAAGTTCCACCTATTATAGTACCTCTTGTATTCTGCTTTTCTATCCATATTTTAACATCGTCAGCAATTCTATTCTTATCTATTAATAATATTGGTTGCTCTACTTGACCAGCATGAGAAGCTATAGATAATGCATCTGCCTCTCCATTGTATCCACCTGCAACATATACATCATTTATTTTCTTTCCTTCAGTTTTTACTACCTCTTCTAGAGTTTTTGCTATTTCAAAAGATGTTCTAGTTCTATCTGATCCAGATATTCTCTTAACATTTAATCCCATACCTTCTAATTCTTTTATAACATCATTACTAACATGAGATTCTCCACCTACGATTATAACATTTCTAGCTTGTAATCTATCTATTTCAGTCTTTGTGAAGTTGTTAACTTTATTCTTCTCAGTTAATAATATAGGTGCATCTAATGCTGATGCTAATGGTGTTGCTGCTAATGCGTCTGGAGTACCATTCCATCCTGCTATTACTACTGTATTTGCAGAACCGTCTACCCATCCTTCTTGACTTACTTGTGCAGCAGTTTCGCATCTATCTATTCCTGCTAAAGACCCTATTGCAGAATCTTCTGTATTAACTGAAGGTGTTCCCCATACTGTTAATATAAATGATTGAGTATTTCCTGAAACTGTTAGTTTTTTTCCTGTCTTGTTTCCATCAGCTACTGTTTCAGTTTTTGTTATCTTAGATTGATCTTTTTTAAAGTGTTCTTTTAATCTTTCACCCATTTCGCTATACTTTCCATTTGATTTAAATAATAAGTTAGCATCTATATTATATTCATTAACATTAGTTTTAGTAGTTATAGTTATTTGAGCTACTAATTTTTCCGGTAAGTTATTTCCCTTTACATCATGATCATAAGTAACTTCTACTATATCATTTCTATTAGTAGTCGGATTCCATCTAGTTTCAAATTCTTTTCTATGTCCTCTATCAACTACTTTTATTATTTCTTTTCCCGCTTCACTAGTTCTTTCCACTCTATAAACCGGAACATTTTGACTAGTTTCACCTAGTGAATTCTTTTCAAATTTTACATATCTTACAGTATACTCGCCTTGACTATTTGTTGTTTTTCTATCTGCGCTATACATTATCTTTTCTGCTTCAGCTAATTTTTCATTTATTTTTGCTATCTTTTCAGTTTCTCCACTAGATACTTCTATATTCTGAACTCCTGAAGTATTTGCAAATGCTGGAGCAACACTAGTTGCAACCGTAGTAAATGCCATTGCCATTGCTATATTCTTTTTCTTTAACATGTTCGTTCCTCCCCAAAATTATATAAAATAATTACATCTCTTTATTTATGTAAATTCCGTCTACCATATTTCTCACAAAGTTGTATTTCTCACACAAGTAGATGATAATATAATCTCTTGTAATTTTCACCTATTTTTGTTTTACATTTTTCTGCATATTATTACATTATCTTCTTTATATTTTTAATTTTTCTATTTTTATACATTTTTCTATATTTTTCATCGTTTCATCCCTGTCTTTTTATGTCATAAATATTATTTTTATTTTATAAATATTTTAATTTTAAAATGTTTTTGTCGTAAAATGTATTACACTTTTTTACTAACTTGATGTGACTTTTTATGACTAACTGTAATCTTTTTGCCAATTCTATAACCAAGACCACTTATATCTTTTTTTGAATACATTTTTATTTGTTCAAATTATTCAATACGCTAAATAATAATAAAAAAGAAGGCTCAAAAAATTTTGACCTTCTTCTCTTTATTCATTATATTTTTATGTGTATTTATTTAAGTTTAACTACTACTTGATTACCTCCTAATGAGCTATCAAATTGTAATTCTAATCCTGTTGCATCTTTAGGAACTTCAACTACATATTCTCCAGTCATTTTTCTTCCTGGTCCTATTGTTCCATCTAATTGACCGTTAGCATTTTCTACTATAGTTTGTTTCATAGCTCTTCCATCTTTATCTACTACTTTAAACATTAGCACAGATGATACAGTTTGTTCTTTATCTGATATATTTTCTACTGTTGCATCTACGTATAAAAATTCATTACCTTCTTGTGGCTTTATAAAGTCACTTCCATTTGTAGTTTTTACTTCGTTTACTGTTATTTTAAATTTATCTAATTCAATAGTATCTCCTATATTGAATACTTCTGTTTTATTACTTTTTTCTTCTTTTGTTACTATAGGTTTATCTTCTGAAACTAATTTTGGTTTGTTTGAACCAGCCCCTCCAATTGCAGCTATTATTATTACAACTAAAACCCAAAACCATATCTTTTTATAAAATGGTTTAGAATTTTTTGCCCCACATTTAGGACACGCTTTTGCGTTAGATGCTATTTCATTACTGCAGCTTTTACAATTTATTAATTTTGCCATTATGTAATCCTCCTACAAGTTGTCTATATTTTTTAAGTCCAAGGTATATTATACATATTTACTTTGTAGTTTTTTGTCATTTATTGTTAGAATTAGAACTTTTTTATAATTTTTTCTTAATAAAAAAGGAACATCAATGAAGTCCCTTATTTGTATTAATATATTTTAGTTTAAATCTATTATTGTGCATCCTTTAGTGATGTATTCCAGATTACACCTACTTTTTCAGTTTCAGTTTTTCCATTTACATTAACGTCTAAAGTAAGTTCCATAGTTAGATATTTTATCTCCATGTCGCCTAGTATTGTACTTCCTTTTATATTCGTTTCTTTGAAAAATTTTGTAAGCCCAAGTATATCTATATCTAGACCATCTAAATTAATTTTTTCACCTGACTGTGTAGATATTTTATTTAATACTCTATCACCTATAAATGCTTCTAATTCTTTTTTATTAGCTGTATTAGATGTAGTATAATTAATATTATATTGTGGTTTATCTTTACCTACACGATTCACAATATCTAATCCTTTTATAGTAACTTGAGTATTATTTTTTGTATTTTTATTTAATACTCTATAATTATCCTTTATAAAACTTCCATTCATATTTTGTGGTTGATCTTTAACTAAGCTATACTGTAATGACTCTATATCAGTAATATTTGGTATTAAATCAACATCTATTGAAGATTTACAAATAATTTCACCATTAGTTAATACATTCTTAGGGTCATATTTTGATTCGATAATAGGCTTTACATCTGGTTTTACAACGTATACATTTATCTTTCCAGGGTATAAATTTTTCGGTATTGTTAGTGAGTTTAATTGCCCATTTTCTTGTGTATAGCCAATTTCAGCATTCATTATTGCAGGATTTGAACTTCTACCTACTAGATTTCCATATACTTCGAATCTTCCTAGTACAATGTCTTTACCTTCATAGTATCCACTATCTTCTACTCCTGTTTCAATATATATAATTTGATCATTCAGACCCTTAAAGCGTTCAAAATTAGTATTTACTTTTCTTCCAGTTTCACCATAATATACATTATCACTTAGAGCACCAAATTCTGTTGTTAAATTAGCTACTTTTAGCTTATATATCACTATCTCCTACTTGTTCTACATCTAAAACTGTTCTAGTATTTACAAATTCACCATATTTATCTATTTTAGGAACATTTTAAATTCCATACCTTTTAATTCAAGAGCTTCACTATTTTCATATTTTATTGTAATTTCATCATTTTTGTTATTGCTGTTATCTTTTATTGTATTAGAATTTATTTTTATAACATTATTTGCTTCTAATTCTCCACTAAATAGTGTCACTAATTTATTTTCCTTTGTATATGCTGTTTTTTCTATATTTATTGTACTTTTAGCTTCATTATTTGATATTACGCTTATTTCATTTGATATATTATTTACAGCACTATTTATCTTTTCATCTATTTTTGTTTATTAAAGTAATAACTATATATCTAAGATTTCTTTTATATATGGTATAATATTTATTTGGATATATTACATTTTACAAGGAGTTGACATTTTGAGAGACAAAAAACTAGATATTTATCGTGGTCTTATAATGATGTATGTAGTTGGAGTTATACATACTCTATTTTGGTTCCCTGTTTCTAATCACGTTTTAAAGTCACTTTTCTTATTTGAAATGGCTGTGGTATTTTTTATTACTGGTGCTAGTTATTCACTTAGCTCAAAAAAAAGCTACATTAAATACCTTATATCTCGTGTGCCAAGGGTTATAGTTCCATATCTTATTTTTGGACTATTTGTTATTTTCATTCAATATATAGCTTATATTTTAGGAACTTCTATTACTGATTCTCCTATAAATATATTTGTATATGATACACTACATCCTTTAAAGAAACCTGGGATTTTCATACCTTTTATTACTTGGCATTTATGGTTTATGCCTGTGTACTTATTGTTAGTACCTTTCATACCCCCAATGTTTAAGTTATTTGAAAGTCTAAAAGGTATTTTTAAATTTATCCCTTTATTATTTATTGCAATATTAGTATTCTATTTTGAAAATACTACTCTTAATATTGATTTTAAAAGTGTTATTTTCTATGCTTTTTGGATTTATACAGGATTTTTCTATACAAAATTTAAGGATGTTAATATTTCAGTAGTCAAAAATATAGCTATATCTTTGATTCTTTTTATAGCTTTAGTTTTAATTGTTAAGGGTGATAGATATGTTTTAAATATGTCTACTAATAAATTCCCTCCAAATTTTGCATTCTTAGTTTTTACTATGACTGCTTTTAGCTTTTTATATATGTTTAGAAAAGTTATATTAAAATTTGGGGATTTACCTTATATAAGAAATATTGTTGATATTTATAGTGCTTATGGTTTTACCCTTTATTTATATCAACCTTTTACTTATTTATTACTACAGCCTATTTATCTATATTTATTTAATTTAACTGGATACAACTTTGTTTTAAGATGTGCTTTAACTCTTATAAATATTGTTGCTGTTATTTTAATTAATATTATATTTGCAAAAACTTTTGGTAGGTTTGAGAATTTTAAGCTTAAATTTAATTCATCTAATATAAATATAAAAAATAATATGGATATGAAAAAAGCGTCATAATTTTATGACGCTTGTTTTTTAAATATTATTACTTTGCTTAGTACATAGTTTAATACTATTACTAATATGTTTGTAAATATCTTTGTTATAAAGTCATTTATTCCCATCATATCTATCATCACATACATTAATATCATTTCCATTACGCCTGATAATAGTCTACAACTTACAAATGACGTAAATTCTTTTATTAAAAATTTTAGCTCTGTATTATTACTTTCAAATACAAAAAACTTATTTGTTATATATGCAAATATTACTGCTACTATCCATGCTATTATATTTGCTACCATATAGTTTAGTTCTATTATTCTTGTTAATCCTATATATGTAGCTATATTAACACCTACTGTTAGTCCCCCAAAGACTAAATACATGATGCTTTCTCTATACTTTTTTAATATATCCATATTATTCTCCTATTTAGTATTTAACCACCAATTTTTAATAATGGTGGTTAATGGTTATAGCTATGCTTTTTGTATATATTTATGATTTATTTTTTCTTTTATACTTCCATCTTTTTTGTTTACTAGATATGCATTTTTTACTAATTCAAACATTGGCATATCACTCATTGAATCTGAGTATGAATATGAATTTTCATAGTCTATTTCTATATCTAGTTTATTTAGTACTTCTTCAATTCTTTTTACTTTCTCTTTTCCCTTACAGTTGTTTCCTATTATTTCATTTTTATATCTGTTATTTTCATATAATAATTCTGTACCTATCACTTCATCTGCATATTTATATTCTTTGAAATATTTCATATATGCTTTTGGTGATGCAGTTATCATTATTATTGTTGAATCTTTTTTTGATTTTTCTATTATGTCTTTTATATTTTTATTTATCTTAACTTTTAATTTTTTATCAAAAAATTCTTTTAATTCTTCTTCACTAAAGTTTACTATTGGGCTAAATACAGCTTCTTTTGCTTTTTTCAAGCTAGTTAACTTTAATGCATACCCTACTAGAGTTATAAATATATATGGTATTTTTATTATTGTTTTTAATGGCTTTGTTTTTAGTGAGTATAGTATAAAGTCTATCATACTATCTGTATTTATTACTGTATAGTCTATATCTAGTAATAGTACTTTCTTTTTCATATACCCTCCTACATTAATATTAATAGGCAACTTAATACCCATAATATCACATTTATTTGTAGAGTTCTATCTTTTAATACTACATCAGTTGGGTTTCCTTCTTCTGTTGTATTTATTATATAGTTATATCTAAGAACTCCATATACTACAAATATTGTTGTATATATCATTTGAGGTTTATCTGGATTACTTGTTGAGTAAAGTGCATAACATACTATCACAGAACTTAATACTACTCCCATCATTTGGTTTATTATTTCTGGATTATACTCTTTTAGTATTTTTCTATGTTCTCCTGCTTGATTTTTAAGTCCTTCTATTTCTTTTTTTCTTTTACCTAGCCCTAAGTATAAAGATAAGAAGAATGTACATAATATTATCCAACTTGATAATTCTACTCCTATTGCTACACTACCTGCACATACTCTCAATATAAATCCTATTGCTATTGAAAATACATCTAGTAGTACTACATTTTTTATTTTAAATGAATATAATAGGTTATTTATTAAGTATATAAATATTATGGCTGTTAGTTTTAAGTTTATTTTTGATGATAAAACTAGTGCTACTGCTACTAATCCTATTAATAGTACTATTGCATTTTTTATTTTTATCTTCCCACTTGCTAGTGGTCTTTTACATTTTTTAGGATGTAATTTATCTTTTTCTATATCTACTATATCATTTAGTACATATACAGCTGATGATATTAGACAAAATGATATAAATGCTATTATTGTTTTATATATTAAGTCTAAATTTCCTATGTTATTTGAAAATATTAATGCTGCTACTACAAATAAGTTTTTTATATATTGATGTGGCCTCATAAGCTTTATGTATTGACCTATTATGTTTTCTTTTTCTCTACTTTCCTCTAAAGAATTTTCTATCACTGAGTTTTCCATATACTTCCCCTTTATATTTTATTTAGGATAATTATTTATCCCTATTTCTAATATTTGTAAAAATCCTTGTATATTGCTTATTATCATAGTTACTAATACTACCACTAAGAATATCATAAATATTTTTGTATATTTTTTAGGTAAAGATTTTGCAAAATAAGCTAAAAGTATTATTATTGCAAATGAAAAATATATTGCCATTATGTTTGCATTTTTTAGGTTATATCCTATTATTCCATGTAATGTTATATTCGCAAGTATTGCCCCTAAACATAATTGAGGTATTCTTTCTTTATAGTGTTTTATACCTCCTATTATTGCACAAACAAATAATGCTAAAAATAATATGAAGAATAATAAATTTGGAAGTCCTTGTTGTAAAAACATTCCATTTTCATATTTTGCACTCGGAAAATACATTGTTGGATATAGTAATCTTACTAATGTCATCTTTAATTTATCAAACATAGGTATTACATTTATGAATCTTGTATCTTTTTGCACAGTTTCTGCTGCTAAAAATATTCCATAGTATGCTCTTGTTGATACTACTACCAAATATGTTATTAATACAAAGAATCCTATATGTTTTACCATCTTTTTTATGTTTTTTCCAAACTGTAATAATAAGTTTAGTACATACATATATACGTTTGTAAGTGTTACTCCAAATAGAGGTATTGCAGCTATGTCTACCCAATATGATTCTTTATCTTTCATCTTATGTAAAACAAACATAAATAAAACTAGCGATAATTGACCATATATAAATCTTTCTATATTTACACTCATAAATATCTGAGGAAATGAGAATATCATTATTCCAATTATTAATCTTTGTATCCATTTTTTTATATTTAGCTCCTTTATTATGCTATATATCATTGTTATAGATGCAGAGCTAACTAATATTTGCAATAATATTAAACTCATACCATATACATGATTGAATCCTATATTAAAATCATGTGCTATTTTTAAACTTAATAGGTATATTGGATACCCTAATATGGATACTATTTGCATAAATAATATATGTTTACTATTATCTGACGCCAGCGCAAATACATTTAAATTAAACAAGACTCCTGTATCTGTATCTAATAAAACATCATATGTGTTTTTTGTATCATAAAATATAGTAGTTTTTGAACAAAATACAAGTGATATTATTATATATAAAATTGCTACAGATATATATAATAATATTTCTGATTTGTACTTTAAAATTTTTTCTGTCAAAGTCTTTCCTCCTTAGCTGATTCTTTTACAATTTGTTATTATATCATATAATTAAATTTTTTACATTCATATAAAAGTTCCTTTATTAATCATTTATAATATTCTCTTTTTTATGCACAATAGTTAGACATATAAAAAAGAGATGTATTTCTACATCCCTTCTCCAAAATCTACTATAACTCCATTTTCATCTATTATTATTCCATCGCCTATTACTGTATCTTTTGCCATTTGACCATATTCATCAAAATAGTAACTATTATCGTCTATTTTAACTATAC
This sequence comes from Romboutsia hominis, assembly GCF_900002575.1. Taxonomy (NCBI): domain Bacteria; kingdom Bacillati; phylum Bacillota; class Clostridia; order Peptostreptococcales; family Peptostreptococcaceae; genus Romboutsia; species Romboutsia hominis. Next base: position 2,441,327 of record NZ_LN650648.1, read on the forward strand.
CTTTTTGCATTACTCCATCATTATTAAAATAGTATGTTCTATCATTTATATTCTGCCACCCTATCCTAACAAATCCTTCAAGTCCAAAGTAATACATATCTCCATCTATCTCTTCCCACCTTTGTTGCATAGTTCCATCTGGGTTAAAGTAATACTTTTTACCATCTATGACTTGCCAGCCTACTTTCATTATTCCATCAAACCCAAAATAATATCTATTTCCATCTATATCTTGCCAGCTATGTCTTGCTACCCCATTGTTAGGATTAAAATAATATTTATTTCCATCTACTATATTCCATCCTACCCTCATTATTCCATCATTTCCAAAGTAGCTTTTTCTACCTTTTACTACTTCTTGCCATCCTGTTCTCATTATCCCATCATTTGCAAAATAATAGCTATTTCCATTTATATTTCTAAGCCCCGTTCTCATTATTCCATCATTCCCAAAGTAGTATCTATTTCCATCTATATCTTGCCAGCTATGTCTTGCTACTCCATTGTTAGGATTAAAATAATATTTATTTCCATCTACTATATTCCATCCTACCCTCATTATTCCATCATTTCCAAAGTAACTTTTTCTACCTTTTACAACTTCCTGCCATCCTGTTCTCATTATCCCATCATTTGCAAAATAATAACTATTTCCATTTATATTTCTAAGTCCTGTCTGCATTACTCCATTACCATCAAAGTAGTATTTCTTTCCTGATATTGTCTGCCATCCTGTTACCTTTTGACCTTTAGAGTTATAGTAATATTTTTTTCCATTTATTGTTTTCCATCCTGTTTTTATTTCATTTCCATCAGTTAAACTTATTTTATATCCTGCTGCTATTTGTTTAAAGCTTTGGTCTGTATATTTTATTATTACTTCACTTTTATTTGGTATTTTTTCAAATAAGTCTCTAATTTCCTTGTTGTGCATTCTTATACATCCGCCTGATACGTGTTTGCCTATTGAACTTTCATTATTATTTCCATGTATTCCATATGTTGTTCCATATGTTAAGCCTACTTGAAGCCCTAACCATCTATCACCTAGTGGATTTCTAGGATCTCCTCCTGGTATTCCCCCTGAATAATATGGTCTATTTTTAATTTTATTTACTATTTTAAATTTTCCCTGTGGAGTTGGTGTACTTTTTTTGCCTGTTGCTACCCTATATTCCCTAACAAACTTATTGTTAACATAATATCCCATCTTATTAGTTTTTGAATTTATAACTAAGAGATGTTTACTTGCTGCTTCTATGTTTATTATGTTTATAAAAGAAAATGCTAATATTAATACCATTGTTGATATTATAGATATGTGTTTTTTTAGCTTTTTTTTCACTCTTATTCCTCCCCCCCTGATTTCTAATATATTGCTTGAATTACTTAGTTAGACTTATTTAAGGAGGTTTCCTTTAGTGTTATTAATTGCTCTTTTCCCTTATTTTTTCATTTACTTTTATTTTATTATTTTTATTTCATTATTTTTTGTTATGAAATTAAATTTTTTATTACTTTGTATATATATTTGTATATATATTATTACAATTAAAAATCCAATTTTCTAATTTAACTAATACTATCTAAATATTTTATATAAAAAATCCCTTGAAATAATAACTATATTATCTCAAGGGATTTTTTATTTTTTGCTATTATATTTTTAATATATAATCTTAGTTTTTACTTTTACATTTTGATTTTTTTATGTTTTTTATAAATAGTATTATTACTATTCCAACTACTAATACTGCTGTCACCATTACTATAGTATTTATAATTCCGCCACTTGCTAATACTTTGTTTCCTATAAAGTATCCTCCACCTATTAATACTAGGTTCCAGAAAAGTATTCCTATACTTGAATATAGTATAAAATACCATACATTCATTTTTACAGTTCCAGCTACTAATGAAATAGCTGTTCTTGCTACAGGTACAAATCTTGATAACATTATAGCTGATTTATTATATTTTTTTATAAAATTATAAGATGCTGAAAGAGATTTTTTAGTTTTTGGAAACTTTTTTCTAATATAATCTAAAAGTCCATCTCCAAATTTTGCTCCTAACCAATAATTTAATAAAGAACCCACTATTCCCGCTATTGTTGTTGTTATAAGTATAGTCACAAAATTTATATCATATGAAGCTCCTACCATACCTATAAGTGGTAGTACTACTTCGCTAGGTAGTGGAAAATTTGCATATTCTAATGCTACTAATAAAAACATACTTATTAATCCATATTCTCTAATAAAAACTTCTAAAAACTGTTCTAAAGTCATTTAACCTCTCCATTAAAAAATTTAATCAGTTTCTATTATACCTTATTATAGTTTCTATTAGTAGTCATAAGTGGTTAGATTTTCTATATTTTTAATAATCTATGTTATTTTATATTTCAAAGTACAATTCATATGTTTTATATTTATCACTTTGATTAATTATTTTGTAGTTATTATTTATATAATCTTTCTCTAAATTTTCTCCTAATATTATTTTATTTTTAGGTGTATTTACATCTTCTATTATTTTATTTTCAACATATATAGAAGGAATCTTGTTATATATAGTATAACTTGATTTTATTACATTTTCATCATTTACACTATTTGTTACCTTTCCTTCTAATATAAGTGTTGATACACGATTTTTAATATAAGATTCATTTAAACTAATTGTAGATTTATTACTATTTCCTACAATATTATCTACTTTAACATTTGAACTTGAAATACTTATATCTGGTAAAATTTCCGATTGTGTTTCTAAAATCATATTTTTAAGCTTTATATCCGAACACATTTGTATAGATATAGCTTCTTGTCTTGATTTTATATTAAAATTTCTAAGCTCTACTCCATCACGACCTATAAATATTCCTGGATTTTGTAAGCTTAGTGTTTCTATGCTATAATTTTCTTCACCATTACTTCCATCTATAGTTACTTTATTATTTATATTTAAATAGTTGTTTGTTGCTATTTTAATATGATTTTCTAGTTTTATTATAGTTTCCTTGTCTTGTGATGCTATTTTTATATACTTTCTTATTTCATCTTCATTTTTAACAAATGCTATATTTTTATCTACTCCACCTAAGTTTTCTATTATTATATCTTCTTCTATGGTATTACCACGTTTATCCTTTATACTTTCTTTTTCTATTATTATCTTACTATCTTTACCTACAATTTCTTCTTGTAATTTTATTATTAGGTTGTTGTTATCTATTTTTATATTATCATATTTACTTAATTTAATATATTTTGCTTCTTCTAAATTTGTATTAACTTCTTTATTTTCTAATTTTAATATACAATTAGGGTCTACTTCTATTTTTATTTTTTCTTTTATATGATCTAAATTGCTATCTATGTCTTCATCAAATTCTATGTTTATTATTCTTTTTTCATTATCAATACTATGATTCACATAATTGGGTGCTAATTTATCTTCTATCTCTAGAGGTGGTTCTATTGTTGTTGGTGGTATCGATTCTTCTGGCTCTGTTGGTGGCTCTATTGGCGTTGATGGTTTTGATTCTTCCGGTTCTGTTGGTGGCTCTATTGGCGCTGGCGGTATTGATTCTTCTGGTTTTATTGATGGCTCTGTCGGTGGTATTGGTTTTGTAGGTGGATTTACTGGTTTTGGTGGTTTATAATTTTCTTTAATACTAATTAGTTCATTCTTTGCATTTTTATGTATCCCATACCCAACTTGTACAAGTTCTTTTATTTCTTTTCCTTTTAGCACTTTTTTTTGAGTATTGTCAATACTCTCGCCTAATACTACAATAGGAGATTGTTCTTTTGTAGCTAACGGTGTTATTAATACTCCGTCTACTAAATCTTCACTATTTCCTTTACAGTAGTATAATTTATTTAATTTATCAGGATAAAACTTTCTTATTATTTCTCCATTAGTTTCATATCTATCTTTACCACTTATTCTTTTTGGATTTGGTAGTTTTTTAAATATTTCATTACATATTGAATCTTCCCCTCCTATAACATAAGTCTTATCTATATACTTATCTTCTATCCATCTATAACCATGTTCTATGTTATCTCTTTTTGATAATATGATTGGGGTATTTTTACTTCCTCCTACTGGTGCTATTGATATTGCATCTACTAAAGTTTCTTGTCCATTAACAACTATTACTTCATCACATTTTTCATTGCTTATGCTGTTTATTTTATTTGCTATTTGGACTGACGTTTCATATCTATCTTTTCCATTTATTCTTTCAATTTCTAAGTTATTTTCCTTAAGCTGATTTTCTACGTTTTTATGAATTACGGATTTCCCACCTATTATATATACTTTTTCTGTTTCTAGCCTTTTGATTTCTTCTATTATTTTATTATCTATTTTGCTATATTTAGTTAGAAGTATTGGTGAGTTTATTTGAGATGCTAATATACTTGCACATAGCATATCTGGAATTGACTTTGAATTTACTATTATTACTTCTTTAGATATTTTAAAATTCTTAGATATTTCTATAGATGTTTCAAATCTATTCTCTCCTCCTATTATGCATTCTGATGCATATATTTGTATGGGAATTAGTGTGCTTAATATAGTTACTAAACTTATGAATTTTTTTATATCAATCTCTCCTTTTAATTATTTTTATTTTACATTATTTCCTTTTTATGCTTTTTTATAATAAATTTTTAAACAAAATTTAATCTACTTAAATTTATATGCTTTTTGTAATTAAAAAAGCTATTTTAATATGTTCTACATAGAACCTATTAAAATAGCTCGTATACTATTCTTTGTCAATTGCTACTTCATCAAACTTTTTTACTTCATATCCATCTGGATTATTACTTTGCCATCTCCATGAATCTTCACACATTTCTTCTATTCCATACTTAGCTTTCCATCCAAGCTCTTTTTCTGCTTTTGAAGGGTCTGCATAACAAGTTGCTATATCACCTTCTCTTCTTGGTGCTATTTTATATGGAATTTCTTTATTACTTGCTTTAGAAAATGCCTCTACAAGTTGTAATACACTATATCCTTTCCCTGTTCCAAGGTTGTATGTAACTAAACCTGGATTTTCATCTAGTTTTTCTAGTGCTTTTACATGTCCATATGCTAAGTCTAATACATGTATGTAATCTCTAACTCCAGTTCCATCTACTGTATCATAATCATTTCCAAATACATTTAAATATGGAAGCTGACCTACTGCAACTTTAGTTATATATGGCATTATATTATTTGGTATTCCAACTGGTTCTTCACCTATTCTTCCGCTCTTATGTGCACCTATTGGATTAAAATATCTAAGTATAGCTATATTTAAATCTTTATCTGCATAGCATATATCTCTTATCATATCTTCTATTATTAATTTCGTTCTTCCATATGGGTTTGTTACTGATAGTGGGAAGTCTTCTTTTATTGGACAAGTTTTTGGACTTCCATATACTGTTGCTGATGAACTAAATACGAAATTTTTAACATTATATTTTTTCATAAGTTCAAATAGGACTAGTGTCGTTATTAGATTATTTGAATAGTATTCAATAGGCATAGATACCGATTCTCCTACAGCCTTAAGTGATGCAAAATGTATTATGGAATCTATATTATTTTCTTTAAATACCTTATCCATCTTTTCTTTATCTGTAATATCTATTTCATAAAATTTTGGAGTTTTACCACTTAGCTCTATTATTCTATTTACAACCTCTTTGCTACTATTACATAAGTTGTCAACTATTATTACTTCATGGTTTTCTTCCAATAGCTTTATTACAGTATGGCTTCCTATGTACCCTGCACCGCCACTTACTAAAACTGCCATATTTATCACATTCTTTCTCTAATATTTTTTATTTTTAAAGCCTAGTCATAATATTTTTATATAAATTTATGTCTAGGCATACTTAATAGTTTAAATATATATTATTGTTTTTAGTCTTTGTTTTGGAATTTAAATATATAAACTATTACTCTTTATCTGATGCTACTTCTTTATCTGATACTATTTCTTTTTTATCTTCTTCATTTACTATTTTTCTCATGTAGTTCATTAAATCATCTCTTAAGTTATCTCTTTTTAAAGCAAAATCTATAGTTGCTTCTAAGAACCCAAACTTATCTCCTACATCGTATCTTCTTCCTTCGAAGTTGTATGCATATATTGCTTCTTGGTTTCCTAAAGTCTTAAGAGCATCTGTTAATTGTATTTCTCCACCTTTTCCTGGTGCTTGATTTTCAAGTATATCAAATATAGCTGGAGTTATTATATATCTTCCAAGTATAGCTATATTCGATGGAGCTTCTTCAACAGCTGGTTTTTCAACCATGTCCTTAACTTTATAAACTCTATCTTCTATGTGTTTAACATCTAATATTCCATATTTACAAGTATCTTCTTTAGCAACTTCTTGTACTCCTAATATACTTGTTTTGTACTCATCATAAGCACCTATTAATTGCTTTAAACAAGGAGTTTCATTGTCAACTATATCATCTCCTAAAAGTACTGCAAATGGTTCGTTTCCTATGAAACTTTTAGCACAATGTATAGCATGACCTAATCCTTTTGGTTCTTTTTGTCTTATATAGTGTATATTTACCATGTTAGATATATTTCTTACCATTTCTAACATTTCAGTTTTTCCTTTTTGCTCAAGTTCAAGTTCTAATTCAACAGACTTGTCAAAATGGTCTTCTATTGACTTTTTGTTTCTTCCTGTTATTATTAATATTTCCTCTATACCTGATTCTATTGCTTCTTCTATTATATATTGTAAAGTTGGCTTATCCACTATCGGCAACATTTCTTTTGGTTGAGATTTTGTAGCTGGCAAAAATCTTGTCCCTAGCCCTGCAGCTGGTATTATAGCTTTTTTAACTGTCATCACATTTACTTCCCTTCATAATTTAATCTTTGTATTTATATATTAAATATTATTGGCTTTTTAATTACTATTTAATATTATACAACAATTTTCAATTTAATGAAGTTTATTTGATAAACTTTATACTAAATTATCTAGTTTTATCATTTAAAGTAATATAATGCTACTTCATATTCATAAATTTAATACCTATACCTATACCAAATATAGCTATTGATGTCATCACTTCTGGTGTTAATAAACTACTTTCTTCTTTATTTTCTTCCTTCTTTACTTCTTGTTTTTGACTTTTCTCTTTGCTGTCTTCAATTTTATCATCATCGGTATTTGTCACTTCATTATTAGAGTTATTTTTTTTATCTATATTTACTTCGTTTACATTTATATCTTTGTCTATATTATTATCTGTTATATTATCATTATCAACATCTTTATCATCGCTTGAATCTAAATTTTCACCTTTATTTGATTCTTGATTATTTTCTTGTTTATCATTATTTATTGATGATACATCTCCTCCCACTTGAAGATACTTATATGCTCTACCACCAAATACTAAGTGCTTCCCATCTTTGTCTACATTTTCTTCAAAGTTATAGTATAAGTTATAATCTTTAAAGCTTTCTAAATCATCCCACAGTACATTACCTTCTACATATTTTCCATTATCACTTATATAGTTTGGTACTATTTGCTTGTTATCTAGATTATCTATACTATTATATATTCTGTACTTATTTTCTATTATGCTCTCAGTTCCAAGATCTATGATTTGATTTGATATATTTACACTTTTTAGTTTTCCATTTGTAAATAAGTTTTTTATTTCATTTATACTTTCTATATTATTATTTGATAAATCTATACTTTCTAGATTCGTTGCATATTCTAGGCCTGACAGACTTTTTATATTTTTATTGCTTCCATTATCTGAGCTTATACTTTTAAGACTTTCTATTTCTGATCTTGTTACAGACGAGTTTATATCACTTTTATCTAATTCTTTATTTATTGCTCTTTTTAAATTTACATCGCTTATATTTATAATTTCACTTATTTCTTTTTCGTCTATTGTTTCTTCATTATTTTCTGGTTCTATATTTTCTAATTCTTTATAGCATTTTTCCTCTGCATAAGAGTTAATTTCACTGATGCTAACCAATAAAAATATAGCAATTAACATTGTTACGACTTTATTCTGCTTCACACGCTGATTCAATATTTATTCCTCCATAGTATCTTTTCTACCATTCTAGTATCTAAAACTTTATGATATTTTTATATATTAATTTTACGTATTGTAACTTTTATTATTTATAGTGAAATTATTAATTATAAAAAGCTCCGTCAAATAATTTAGTTTATTCTTTTCAATTATACATTTCATAATTAAATTATTTCATTCATTTTTTATTACTTGTTATTATATACTCTTATTATTCACTAACTATATCATTAGCCTTTTTATCTTTATATACATTCACACTCTAAAAATTTTTATATTAACAAAGAAAAACAATACTATATAAAATAGTATTGTTTTTCTTTGTTAATACTTATCTATTATTATTTTACTTAAAATAGTATTTATATATTATTTAAAACTGATGCTAATGTATTATCAGAGAAAAATGTATTAGCATTATATAAATAAAGCATATCTGTTATCTTTTCTTTGTCTATTAATTTTTCTATATCTTCATAGAAATATCTTGGGTCAACCATTATTATCTCGCTAAAATAAGGAGTTAAAAACTGAACCATACTATTTGCATAAGAATCCTTAACTAGTAATAGCTTTCTATCACTAGTTGATGTTGTATTTATCTTAACTAATGGATGGTTACCTCCTAAGAATACTCCGTACTTATCCTTAGTTTTTAACTTCTCACTATCATATATAGATGGTGCTTTTTTCTTTTCCTCAACATAATTAACTACTACTTGATCATTATCATCCTTTGGAATATATACATCTATACTATCAGTATCCTTAGATGCAAACCCACTTTTTGAGTATAATGTTCCATAAAAATCATTAGCTACTGGTTCTATATTATATTCTTTTCCTTTATTATCTAACTTCATAGCTTTAGCAGTTTCTAAAAATCCATAATAAGCTCCTAAAGTTGTCCAGTGATGGTCTGTTTTATAGTATATATATTCATCCTTATGTTTATCTAGTGCATTATATGAATCTATAAAGTTTATTTTATTATCTAAAGATTTATTTAAATCATCTAGATATTTCTTTTGATCTAATACTGGAGCATATGTAGGTAATTTATCATCTAGTATGCTAATTGCATTTGGTGCTATAAACATATATTGATTTATATCCTTATGCTTTTTAGCAAAGTCATTTATAGCTTTTATATTTTCATTTAAATTTTCTTTATCTGGCTTACTAAACCCTTCCATAAGATATCCATCATCACATATATATACTCCGTTGTTTTGTTTTTTTCCAAGCATTCTATCTATATGTGACTTTACATTTATAAAGAAATCTCTTCCTATAAATTGGTCTACCTTATACTTTTCATATTTTGTTGTAAATCTACCTTCTAATAGTCTCTCAAAGGTAAACTTTGGTTTCTTTGCAAGCATTCTATTTTCCGATTCGGAAAAGTCCTTATCCTTAGTTACAATATTTAATGTAAATACTAAAAATATAAATACTAAAAATACTAAAGTTAAAGTTTTAAAATATCTATTTTTATATCTAATTTGTTTATATATTTTGGATTCATTTTTATTTTTTAAGCACCTTTTTTTCATAATAATCTCCCTTCCTAGAATCTAAAGTATAAGAAAGGATTGTAGGTTGCATTTACTAGATATGCTGTTGCTATAAATAGTATTATTAAATTTATAGCTATTCCCAATATAATACCCCATTTTTTCTTATACACTATTTTTTTGTATACTATGTTAACTATTGGTGTTGAACATAGTATTATAGGAATTAAAATTATTATATTTGTATATAAATAATATATAAAAGTACTATCTATAATTGGATTTCCATTTAATCCAAACATAACACTTATATACTGAAGTCCAGCTCCTAGATTATCATATGAGAAAAATACCCATCCTATCATAACTAATATCATAGTGTATAGATGTCTTATAAATGATGGAATACTTTCTAATACATTTTTTAAGAATATCTTCTCTATAAAAAGTATTACTCCATAGTATAATCCCCAAACTATAAAGTTCCAACTAGATCCATGCCATAGACCTGTTAAAAACCATACTACAAATAAGTTTCTAACTTGCTTTGGTATAGAACATCTATTACCACCTAATGGTATATATACATATTCTCTAAACCAGCTTCCAAGACTTATATGCCATCTTCTCCAAAACTCCGTAACACTTTTAGATACGTATGGATAGTTGAAGTTTTCTATAAAGTCAAATCCAAACATTTTTCCAAGACCTATTGCCATATCACTATATCCACTAAAATCAAAGTATATTTGAAGTGTGTATGCTATTATTCCTAGCCATGATGTAAGCACTGAAATAGAGTTTATATCCATTGCTTGTACACTTGTAAATAACATACCTATGTTGTTTGCAAATAAAACTTTCTTTCCTAGACCTTGTATGAATCTTTCTGCACCTTCTCCAAATTTACTAACAGTTTCTTTTCTATTATCTATTTGGTAGTCTATATCAGAATATCTAACTATAGGTCCTGCTACAAGTTGTGGAAACATAGATACATAAAGTCCAAATGATATAACACTTTTTTGGACTTTTACCTTATTTAAATACACATCTACTACATAAGATAATGTTTGGAATGTGTAAAAAGATATTCCTATAGGTAAAGGTAGTTGTGAATAGGAAATATTTAAAGAAAATAAAGTATTTATATTTTCTATTAGGAAACCATAATATTTAAAAAATCCTAATATTCCTAAGTTAACTACTATTGTGAGTATAAATATACCCTTTGACAAACTTTTGCCTCTATGCTTGTCTATAATAAGCCCCATAATATAATCAAATATGGTTGTAAATATCATTAAAAATACATACACAGGCTCTCCCCATGCATAAAACACTAAACTTATAAGAAGTAATATAAAATTTCTAAAACTTCTAGGAGCTATATAATATAGCATTAGTGTTATAGGTAAAAAAGTAAACATAAAAATTATACTACTAAAAACCACACCTTTACCTACTTTCTATTTTCTTTATTTAATTAAATTAATCAATTTTTACTTAATACTATTACTTTTAAATATAAATATTTATTTAAAGCAAATTTCAAATCTTAATAAATATTAATTTAAAACTTTCTCATTTTATAAAGTATACGTTAATTGACTTTTATATCGATACAAATCATATATTTTGCATAATTTACCATTTGTATATTGTATTTATTTTAAACTATATTACTTAACAATACTTTCTTTAAAAGCCTCTTTCATTTCTTCTGCCTTTGGTGATACAGCAAAAAATATGTACTTACCTTTAACTTTTAATTCATAATTATCTAAAAGCTCACATTGCTTTGGTCCATATCCACTAAAGCTTTCTAATTGTTTATTAACTCTAGAGTCTATAACATCTTCTATGAACTGAACTTGACTTTCATCCTTAACTTTTACTATTAACATCTCATCTACATCCATAGTAGACTTTGGAGTGTATAATATAAAGCCATCTAAGTCATTTGAATTTAATCCATAGTATCTTTTTAAAGTTTTGCTATTTCCTTTTTCCATCTTATCTAAGCTAACTTTACTACTTATATCTTTTTCTATATCTTCTAGTTTCTTATTTTGATTAATTCCACATCCGCTCATAAAAATCATAGAAAACATAACTACAAGAATCATTAGACTAACTTTTAATTTCTTTTTCAATATAATCACTTCCCTTATAGATTTGTCCATAAATGCTAATCTTATAAATTCATTTGTGATACCATAGAATTTAGCCACAATTTATAAGCACTTGGTAGAAAGTGTATTCCATCTGGTTCATAATACTTAGAGTCTAAAGTGCCTACATTTATATATCTAATTCCTAATTCACTACACATATTTTCTAATGCTATATTAAAACTATCTAAATTTTTAAGCATAGGTTGTTTGTTTATGGCTTTTTGTTGTACTGGGAAGATAGATGTTAGATAAATTTTAGAACTTGGTAACTTACTTTGAACTTCTTTGATTAGTTTTTCATAGCTTTTTATAAAATCTTTAGGATTACTGTATAATTCTAAGTCATTCATTCCATAAGTCATAATTACATTTGAAGGTGATAAATCTACTACGGTTGATACATCATCTTTTGCCTCTACAGTAGTTCTACCTTTATAGGCAACTACTGATGAGCCACTTAATATCTCATACTCTGTAAGACCTTCCGCCCTTGAATCTCCCATTATAACTGAGTTTTCAAACAAAGTGCTATAGTCTACCTTCTTATTTTTATCTTTAGATTCATTCTCTTCTTTTTTACGTTTAATATCATTTATTTCTTCTTGAATCTCTGTAATATTTTTACTTTCTAATCGCTTTACTGCTTTTATACCTGACTCTACTGTTTTGTCACTATTAGCCATTTCAAATACTTCCTCGCTATTAGTATTATCATTGTTATTCTTGTCTTTACTTATTTCTTTGCTATTACTAATTTTTTCATTACCTGAGTTTTTCATTTCTCCTCTAATTACTGTGAATAGGGCTAGTATAGCTACTAGTAGTAAAAATGTTGCTATTGCTACTCTTTTTTTATTAAGTTTTCTTTTCATAGTAGTTCTACCCTTCTCTTGGTTACTTTTTAATTATTATGAATTCTATTATAATATAAATAAAATTTTTTATTAAATGTAATTTTTTCTAATTCTAAATTTCTCAATTTAAAATATATGTTTATATATTTTTTTATATAAACATTTCTGTATTATTTATATCTATTTATACAATCGATTATATAAGTAAATATAATATTATCAATTTAATCTTTATTTGGATATAAGCACCACCTCTTGTCGAATTTTGTAAGTTGCAATGCTAATTATAAGGTAATACTTTTGGTTAGTAAAGGAACAAATTGGATAAACAATATGTCAGAAATGTAACAATTTTACCTGAAACTTTTTACAATAATTTAATTCAATATATTCTAATATATGTATAAATTTATACATATATTATCAATACTTCTCTTGGTATATAGCTCTATTTTAATATTAGATATGATATTTTAAAAAGATTATTTGAAATTTTAAAAATATAGTTAATATAGATTTTTTTATTTTTCAGTACATTTTATGCATAAGCTCTATAGCTTCTTTTAACTCCAATATTTATCCTCTTTATTTTTCGATATACTCAATTTAGTTTAATTATTTTTTACATAAATTTGTGCAATAAAAAAACACTAGCTAAACTAGTGTTATAAATAATAAGCAAGTCTATAAGCGGAGTTCTGTATTTGACAATCATCTTTCTAGGCTTATTGTCACCAATAAACTCAAGCGGCCTACCAACCGGAGGGTACGAGCAATACCCTTTTTATCCTATTCTGGCCTTGCTCCAGGTGGGGTTTACACGGCTTTGCTAGTCACCTAGCAAACGGTGAGCTCTTACCTCACCTTTTCATCCTTACCACAAAAGTGGCGGTTATTTTCTGTTGCACTTTCCTTAAGATCACTCTCACTAGGCGTTACCTAGCACCCTGCTCTATGGAGCTCCGACTTTCCTCACGTAGCTAAAAGCTACCCGCGATTGTCTGGCTTACTTAATATTTAATTGATGTATATAATATATCATATATTATTATTTATGTCAAAATTTAAATTTTACCTATATTTCTATCATATGGACTAATAATTCAACTTTTCCTTGTTCTATAATCGATCATATTTATACAACTAATATGCCTGTTCAAAAGGATTATTACTAATTCATTAGTTTAGTAATATATGATTATATTTATAATAAATAATATAATTACTTAAGCAAAACTACTGATGATAATAAGTTAATTTATGTTTTAATAGTTATTTATTATAATAATTAATTAGCCCTATAGGTATTATCTAATATTTTATATACGTTTTAGAATTGTAATCATTAATTTTTAGCTGATAATATTGCTTTTTTCATCTTGTTTTTAATACACATACTACATGGTATTAAAGCTATAAAAAATCCAAAAGCTCCTCCTGCTATCATATAAATAATAAGTTTTAGGCATTCATATACACTTGAATCTATTGCTATATTCTCCATTATATAAGCTATTAATCCTGATATTATCGCTATTACTACTGAGTAAATCGCGGTCTTTTTAACACCTTTATTCATAGCCTTGTATTTAAGTCCTAAAGTATATCCATCACTATATATAGGATGTGTTCCTTCTGGTGCCTTAAAAAAATGAAAGCCTTCATAAGAAGTTACATGAGTCCATCCGCTTTCTTCTATTAATTCTATATAAGAATCTAAATCATCTTTATTTTCATTATAATCAACACAGTATATAAGATTTTGAGGTTCTCCTTTTACAAGCTTATAAGATAATTTCTCAAAATTATCAAATATCCATCCTTCTTTAGCTAATTTTCCTAGCTTTTTCATTTCTTTTTCTTCCGCAAATCCTAATCCCATTGATGCTATATATTTTACATTTTTACTCATAATTATCACCTTTTTAATATCATTAATTTATTATATTTACCCTTTATAACTAATCTACATTATCATTAAATCGTTTTGATTTACTTATATCTATCTCTCTAATCTACTAAAGGCCTCTGCACCATGAAGAGCCATCTTATATCTTCTTTCTTTTTCCATAGTTATAACTTTTAGTCCTCTCTCTGTAAGCTTATATATCTTTCTTCTTCCTTCTTCTCCAGCTAATTCTATATAATCTTGTTCTTGCATCTTCTTTAGCATAGTATATAAGGTAGCAGGACCTATTATAACCTCTTTTTCAGTCAACTCCTCTATATATTTACTAATTCCATAACCATGCATAGGTACTAATAATGCTAAAAGTATATAATACCCTGATTCCGTTAACTGCTCTTCTTGTAGTGAATTATTTCTACTCACTCTACTCACTTCCTTTCTATAGGTATAAACCTAGTTCAATATTTAATCTCTCTTTAGCTTTACATTTTTATTTTTTGCGCATATTCAAATATTTTTTCTACATGTTTAATGGAATCTTTTTTACCCATATTAACTATTGCTGATTCGTTTATTCTACTTATAACAGCTAACTTAACAACAAAACATAAATCAAAAATTATTATTAAAGCTACTCAACCACTAATACCTATTTACTCCCACATAATCTACTCTTCTCTTGTACTTATATGTCTAGGTATTGATTAAACAATTTTACTATCTATACCTCTATATCATTAATTAATATATCCATTATTGATATATCTAATTACAATATATCATAATTAGATTATATTGTGTATAAATTTTATTATAAAATATAATTTATATATAATATTTATTTTTATATAATATTTATTTTTATATAATATAAAACTCTATATTTTGATTTATCATTAGTTATAATATTGCAAGTAATTTATTATAACAAAAAAGACTATGTATAAATACATAGTCTTTTACTGGAGCTGGTGATAGGAATCGAACCTACAACCTGCTGATTACAAGTCAGCTGCTCTACCGTTGAGCCACACCAGCATATTATTTTTTTGATTAAGTTTAGTACCCTCAAAACTGCATATCATTTAGTCAATCATTTTATTTTGGTCAAGTCCTCGACCTATTAGTATCGATAAGCTAAATACATTACTGCACTTACACCTTCGACCTATCAACCAGGTAGTCTTCCTGGGGTCTTACCCTTACGGTGGGAAATCTTATCTTGAAGTTGGCTTCGCGCTTAGATGCTTTCAGCGCTTATCCATTCCGTACATAGCTACCCAGCCATGCCCTTGGCAGAACAACTGGTACACCAGAGGTACGTCCATCCCGGTCCTCTCGTACTAAGGACAGGTCTCCTCAAATTTCCTACGCCTGCGACGGATAGGGACCGAACTGTCTCACGACGTTCTGAACCCAGCTCGCGTACCACTTTAATGGGCGAACAGCCCAACCCTTGGGACCTACTACAGCCCCAGGATGTGATGAGCCGACATCGAGGTGCCAAACCTCCCCGTCGATGTGGACTCTTGGGGGAGATAAGCCTGTTATCCCCAGGGTAGCTTTTATCCGTTGAGCGATGGCCCTTCCATGCGGAACCACCGGATCACTAAGTCCGACTTTCGTCCTTGCTCGACCTGTATGTCTTGCAATCAAGCTTCCTTTTGCCTTTACACTCTTCGCACGATTTCCGACCGTGCTGAGGAAACCTTTGAGCGCCTCCGTTACTTTTTGGGAGGCGACCGCCCCAGTCAAACTGCCCACCTGACGGTGTCCCAAGACCTGATTCAAGGCCTCTGGTTAGGATCCCAGTACTACAAGGGTGGTATCCCAAGGGTGACTCCACACAGACTGGCGTCCATGCTTCATAGTCTCCCACCTATCCTGTACATGTAGTACCAAGACCCAACGTCAAGCTACAGTAAAGCTCCATGGGGTCTTTCCGTCCTGTCGCAGGTACCCGGCATCTTCACCGGGATTACAATTTCACCGAGTCTATTGTTGAGACAGTGCCCAAATCGTTACGCCTTTCGTGCGGGTCGGAACTTACCCGACAAGGAATTTCGCTACCTTAGGACCGTTATAGTTACGGCCGCCGTTTACTGGGGCTTAAGTTCACTGCTTCGGATTACTCCTAACAGATCCCCTTAACCTTCCAGCACCGGGCAGGCGTCAGCTCCTATACATCGTCTTGCGACTTAGCAGAAACCTGTGTTTTTGGTAAACAGTCGCTTGGGCCTATTCTCTGCGGCCATCCAAAGGATGGCACCCCTTATCCCTAAGTTACGGGGTCATTTTGCCGAGTTCCTTAACAATAGTTCTCTCGCTGGCCTTAGGATACTCTCCTCACCCACCTGTGTCGGTTTACGGTACGGGCACCTTTAACCTCGGTAGAGACTTTTCTCGACAGTGTGAAATCAGCTACTTCGCCCAAAAGGGCTCCCCATCGTACCCTAGCATTATCAAGACGGATTTGCCTATCTTGACTGCCTCAGTACTTAGCCACACATAACCAACAGTGTGGTTAGCTTATCCTACTGTGTCATCCCATTCCTCAAACGGTTATTGGTGGTACAGGAATATCAACCTGTTGTCCATCACCTACGCCTTTCGGCCTCGGCTTAGGTCCCGACTAACCCAGGGCGGACGAACCTTCCCCTGGAAACCTTGGGTTTACGGCCCGTGGGATTCTCACCCACGTCTCGCTACTCATGCCAACATTCTCACTCGTATACTGTCCACATGTCCTTACGGTCATGCTTCAGCCTGCATACGAAGCTCCCCTACCCATCATAAATGATGCCGTAGCTTCGGTAGTACGTTTTAGCCCCGGAAATTTTCGGCGCAGGATCACTCGACCAGTGAGCTATTACGCACTCTTTAAATGAGTGGCTGCTTCTAAGCCAACATCCTGGTTGTCTGTGCAATCCCACATCCTTTACCACTTAACGTACATTTAGGGACCTTAGCTGACGATCTGGGCTGTTGCCCTCTTGACTATGAATCTTATCACCCACAGTCTGACTCCTGAGCAAAAGAAGACGGCATTCGGAGTTTGATAGTCTTCGGTAAGTGCAATACCCCCTAGGACATTCAGTGCTCTACCTCCGTTTCTCTAAGCTCAAGGCTAGCCCTAAAGCTATTTCGGGGAGAACCAGCTATCTCCGGGCTCGATTGGAATTTCACCGCTATCCACAAGTCATCCCCGAGCTTTTCAACGCTCGTGGGTTCGGTCCTCCACGAAATTTTACTTTCGCTTCAACCTGCTCATGGATAGGTCGCCCGGTTTCGGGTCTACGTCAAGTAACTTAAATCGCCCATTTAAGACTCGCTTTCGCTACGGCTCCACACCTTAAGTGCTTAACCTTGCTACTTAACGTAACTCGTTGGCCCGTTCTACAAAAAGTACGCGGTCACACAAGAAATGTGCTCCCACAGCTTGTAAGTGCAGGGTTTCAGGTTCTATTTCACTCCCCTCCCGGGGTTCTTTTCACCTTTCCCTCACGGTACTATGCGCTATCGGTCACTAGGTAGTATTTAGGCTTGGAGGATGGTCCCTCCTGCTTCCCACAGGGTTTCACGTGTCCCGTGGTACTCTGGATCATATCTGAAGTCTTCTCGTTTTGACTACGTGGCTGTTACACTTTATAGCGGAGCTTTCCAACTCTCTTCGTCTACAATAGCCTCTTCGTTGATGATATGTCCGCAACCCCAACAAAGAAAACTTTGTTGGTTTGGCCTGTTCCGCGTTCGCTCGCCGCTACTTACGGAATCGATTTTTCTTTCTCTTCCTCCAGGTACTTAGATGTTTCAGTTCCCCGGGTTCCCCTCGCTAAGCTATGTATTCACTTAACGATACTTAGACATTACTCTAAGTGAGTTTCCTCATTCGGAAATCTTCGGATCAAAGTTTACGTGCAACTCCCCGAAGCTTATCGCAGCTTATCACGTCCTTCATCGGCTCCTAGTGCCAAGGCATCCGCCCTGCACCCTTAATAACTTGACCAGTTATTAAAAAGTTATCGCGAATGAACAAACTTCGTATTCACTCAGTTTATTCCATTGCTTAAAGTTATTTTAAAGACTTTTCTTGTCTATTTATAAAAAATGATGTCATATCACTAAATGTTATACAGTTTTCAAAGTACTAATGGTGGAGATGAGGAGGATCGAACTCCTGACCCCTTGCGTGCAAGGCAAGTGCTCTCCCAGCTGAGCTACACCCCCAAGTTGTCTTTTCAACATTAGATATTTTACTATCTTATGTGAAAATTGTCAATATAGAATTTTCATTTTTAACAAAAAAAATAAAAACCCTCAAAATTAAACAGTAGGTAATTCTCCTTAGAAAGGAGGTGATCCAGCCGCACCTTCCGATACGGCTACCTTGTTACGACTTCACCCCAGTTATTGATTTCACCTTCGACGGACGCTTCCAAAAGGTTAGCTATCCGGCTTCGGGCGCCCCCAACTTCCGTGGTGTGACGGGCGGTGTGTACAAGACCCGGGAACGCATTCACCGCAGCATTCTGATCTGCGATTACTAGTAACTCCAGCTTCATGTAGGCGAGTTTCAGCCTACAATCCGAACTGAGAATGGCTTTAAGGGATTAGCTCCACCTCACGGTTTGGCTGCCCTCTGTACCACCCATTGTAGCACGTGTGTAGCCCTAAGCATAAGGGGCATGATGATTTGACGTCATCCCCACCTTCCTCCAGGTTATCCCTGGCAGTCCCTCTAGAGTGCCCAACTTAATGCTGGCAACTAAAGGCAAGGGTTGCGCTCGTTGCGGGACTTAACCCAACATCTCACGACACGAGCTGACGACAACCATGCACCACCTGTCACTTCTGTCCCCGAAGGGAAAGATGCGATTAGGCATCGGTCAAAAGGATGTCAAGCTTAGGTAAGGTTCTTCGCGTTGCTTCGAATTAAACCACATGCTCCGCTACTTGTGCGGGTCCCCGTCAATTCCTTTGAGTTTCACTCTTGCGAGCGTACTTCCCAGGCGGAGTACTTAATGCGTTAGCTGCGCCACCGAAGGGGGTAACCTCCGACAGCTAGTACTCATCGTTTACGGCGTGGACTACCAGGGTATCTAATCCTGTTTGCTCCCCACGCTTTCGTGCCTCAGCGTCAGTTACAGTCCAGAGAGCCGCCTTCGCAACTGGTATTCCTCCTAATATCTACGCATTTCACCGCTACACTAGGAATTCTACTCTCCTCTCCTGCACTCAAGTCTTACAGTTTCAAGAGCTTACTACGGTTGAGCCGTAGCCTTTCACTCCTGACTTGAAAGACCGCCTACGCACCCTTTACGCCCAGTAATTCCGGATAACGCTAGCCCCCTACGTATTACCGCGGCTGCTGGCACGTAGTTAGCCGGGGCTTCCTCCTCAAGTACCGTCATTATCTTCCTTGAGGACAGAGCTTTACGACCCGAAGGCCTTCATCGCTCACGCGGCGTTGCTGCATCAGGCTTTCGCCCATTGTGCAATATTCCCCACTGCTGCCTCCCGTAGGAGTTTGGACCGTGTCTCAGTTCCAATGTGGCCGATCACCCTCTCAGGTCGGCTACTGATCGTCGCCTTGGTAAGCCGTTACCTTACCAACTAGCTAATCAGACGCGGGTCCATCCTGTACCGCAAAAGCTTTGATAAGAAAGCCATGCGACTCTCTCATATTATCTCGTATTAGCATACCTTTCGGTATGTTATCCGTGTGTACAGGGCAGGTTACCCACGCGTTACTCACCCGTCCGCCGCTCTTCTCCGAAGAGAATCGCTCGACTTGCATGTGTTAGGCACGCCGCCAGCGTTCATCCTGAGCCAGGATCAAACTCTCAAAATAAATTCTTCGAATTTATATCGTTTTATATCGCGAACGAAATTGTTTCACATACGTTCAACAACATCCGTTGCTAAAATAAATTTGACTACCTGCTCAGACTATCATTATCTGAATATCTGGCTTGGTTTGTTTTCGATTCTTTAAGAATCAGTTATATAAATTAACCTACTGTTTAATTTTCAAAGTTCTTACTGTCCTCTCTTGGACAAGTACTACTATATCATCTTATTTTTATATGGTCAACACTTTTTTTAAACTTTTTTATTTTTTTCATTTTTTCTCAATATTTTGTATCAATATTTTTATAAAAAGCAAGTAATAATCTAGATTTAGGTTATTTTTATTATATTATGTATTAATAAAATTTTTTAAAAATATTTTTATTTGTATTTTTAAATTCTATAAGTTTTTTAATATAAATAAAAGATGAGTATTTTGACAAAATAGATATAATAATTATTATTATTTAATCTATATAATGTATAAATTTAAAGCTTTATTTTAAATTCATATATTTAACTATAGTTTTGTAAACATATGTCAAAAAAGATGTTATAATGCTTATAATAGGTTAGTTAGGAGGGAATTTTATGTATAACGACAGCAATCAAGAATACAAAAAAGACGTACTTAGGTTAGCTTTATTTCTTGGTGAACTTATGCTAATAAATGGGGCTGAAACTTATCGTGTAGAGGATAGCGTTATTAGAGTTTGTAAGTCGAGGGGTTTTAATCATATTAGCGTATTTGCAACTCCTACCGCTATCATCATATCAGATGATAGATTTGATGGTTTATCCTTCATGAAAACGATTAGAAACCGTGGAATAAACTTAAACAAAATTTCTCTACTTAATAATTTTTCTAGAGAGTTTGTTAATGCAAAGGATATGCCTATAAAAGATGCTTTAGCAGAGCTTAAAGTTCTTGGGGAGACTCCTGAACATCCGCCTAAATTAGTTTACATAGCCACAGGTTTAGCATCTGCTTCTTTTGCTTGTGTTGTTGGGGGTAATAATTTAATTAATTTCATATTTACAACTATAATATCTATACTAGCAGTTATATGTTATAAAAAAATTATGAAGATAAGTAATATACCAGCCTTTTCTAGTTTAATAGCTTCAGTATTTATAGCTTTAACTGGGGTTTTAATAACAGAACTTGGCTTCTTAGCAACACCTAAAACCCTAATAGTTGGTTCTATAATGCCACTACTTCCTGGAGTATCTTTTATAAAAGGTATACGTGATTTAATTGCAGGGGATTTAATTTCAGGAGTAGCACGTGCTTTTGATGCAGGCTTAACTGCTATTTCTATAGCTTGTGGTGTTGGTCTTGTTCTAGATTTATGGCTTAAGTTTGGAGGTGCATTCTAATGACTGATATGAGTTTAGTTTGGCATTTTATATTTTCAGCATTTTCTACTGTTGGATTTGCTGTATTTTTAAATGGACCTATATCTACACTAGTTCCAGCAGGAATTACTGGAGGTATAGGGTGGACAATGTATTATTATTTAATGGGAATTACTTCTAATGCAATAATTTCAAACTTCATAGCTACTCTAATTGTTGCTTTTATAAGTGAAATGCTTGCTAGGAAATTAAAACATCCTGCAATATTATTTGTAATACCAGGTATAATACCTTTAGTTCCTGGACTTGGAATGTATAATACTATGCTTTATCTAGTTCAAAGAGATTATGATATGGCTGTATCAGTTGGTACAGATGTATTATTTTCTGGGGCCGCTATAGCACTTGGAATATTAGTTATGACTTCTTTTGTTAGAACTATAAATATATTCAAACTAAAGAAAATGGCAGCATTAATTCAAAAGGTTAATAAATAATTGCTTAGATTTTAATTATAAAACCTTTATAAAAAAGCTATGAAAATAGAGTTTAATTCTATATTCATAGCCTTTTTATTAATATATGAGCATGATTGACTATATACTATAAAGAAATATCTTTTCCACTTGATACTATATCCGTAATTATAGGTATATACTCTCTGCCCTCTCTAAATTTTTTATCTCTTTTTTTAAGTATAAAAAAAACAATCATCATAGTAGTAATACCCACTATAAAACTTATAACTTCTATACTACTTGTCATACTTATGCTATTTAGTATAAAATATGTAGCTATTGTTCCAATCAAAAGACCTGCTAATGGAGTAAGATATACTAAAAAGGCTGCTTTTAATACATTTACACCATCCATATTTACTTTTACCCTATCTCCAACTTTAGCACCTATGTTATTATCAACTTCTACCACTATGTCTTTTGATTCTGAACTAGTAACACATTTTCCACAAGCTGCACAAGCAGAATGCCTTTGCATTTTTAGCTTAGCAGTATTTTTATCTAAAATCTCTATTATATACCCTTGTTGTTCCACAAAACCACCCCTATTTTGTAAACTTAGTTATAGTACCCATTAATTCATTTATAACATCTTCTGTAACTTCTTCATTACCGCTTTTTATGGTGTGAGAAACACATCCTTTTATATGATTTTCAAGCACTATTGTACCCACTTTGTTTATAGCAGATCTAATTGCCGATATTTGGACCAATATATCTACACAATACCTTTCTTCTTCTATCATATTTTGAATACCTTTAACTTGTCCCTCTATTCTTTTAAGTCTTTTTATAAGAGCTTCTTTATCATTTGACTCAGCTAATTTTCTTTCCATATGTTCACCTCTTTTATTGATATATATATTATAGCTTATTTTTATTTTTTCGATGTGAATTTAATTCAAACTATCTAATACTTTATACGAATTTTTTAGAAAATATAGCCTACTAATCATTTTTAATTACAAAATAAATAGTTTTTAATAATGATTAGTAATTATATTATATAATATAATTATTAAATTCTAAATATTTTTCATATTTATATCTTAATTATAATACTATTTTACTCTTTTAAGTATAGTTTTAGCTTATTATGTTGATTATATTAATAGATTACTTTTAAAGGAGATTCTAATATGGATACTAATTCTAAATCAAATGCTAAAAAAGCTTTAAATAACTTAAGAATGGAAATTTCATCTGAACTTGATTATTACGATAGCTCAGATAATAAAACAACTAATAAATATTCACAAGATACTTTAGATGATCATGCTAAAAATTTATTATCTGGAGATAAAGCATATAACATGGAGGGTACTAAACCTTATGCGGGTGGAGAAAGATCCGTTGAAGGTGGAGAAAAGATGCTTGTAAGCAAGTACTATTCTCAAAATAATATTAAATAGTCAAACTTAAATTATAATTTTTATGTATCCACTAGGTTTATACCTTGCTCAAAAATAAATAAATAAAGAAAGTGCCTCTTAATAATCTATCTTGAGGCACTTTCTTTGCTATAATATACAAAATTTGTATATTACTTGTTTATTTCAACTTTTATATTTAATTCTTTTAATTGCGCTTCTTCAGCTACTGCTGGAGCATTAGTCATTGGACATACTGCACTTTGGTTTTTAGGGAATGCTATAACATCTTTTATGTTAGTAGTTCCTGCAAGTATCATAACTAATCTATCAAGTCCAAATGCAATTCCTGCATGAGGAGGAGTTCCATACTTAAATGCATCTAATAAGAATCCAAATTTCTCTCTAGCTTCTTCTTCAGTAAATCCTAATGCTTTAAACATTTTTTGTTGAACGTCAGCGTTAAATATTCTAACACTTCCTCCACCAACTTCGTATCCGTTTATAACTATATCGTAAGCCTTAGCTCTTAAAGATGCTTTGTCATCTCCTTCAAGCTTTTCTATATCTTCATCCATTGGAGAAGTGAATGGATGATGTTTAGCTACCATTCTTCCAGTTTCTTCATCTTCTTCAAATACAGGGAATTCAGTTACCCATAACATTTTGTATTCATTGTTGTCTAATAAGTTAAGTCTTCTAGCAACTTCAAGTCTAACTTGACCTAATGCATCAAATACTACAGAGTTTTTATCAGCAACGAATAATAATAAGTCGCCTTCTTTAGCATTCATTCTGTCAAGTATAGCTGTTAATTCTTCTTCTGTGAAGAACTTAGCTATTGGAGAAGTAACCTCTCTGTTAGCTCCTATTCTCATCCAAGCAAGACCTTTAGCTCTGTAAGTCTTAGCATGGTCTTCTATTTTACTTAATTGCTTTTTACTTATTTCATCAGATTTACCTTCAACATTTATACCTCTAACGCTCATTCCATCTTTAGTAGCATTAGCAAATACTCCAAATCCACAGTTTTCTACTAAATCAGATATATTAGTTAATTCGTATCCAAATCTAGTATCAGGCTTATCACTTCCGTATCTTTCCATAGCTTCAGCATATGTCATAACTGGAAGTGGTAATGCTACATCTACATTTAATATTTCTTTAAATATAGTTTGCACCATTTTTTCCATTATTGCCATAACATCTTCTTGTTCAACAAAAGACATTTCACAGTCTATTTGAGTAAACTCAGGTTGTCTGTCTGCTCTTAAGTCTTCATCTCTAAAGCACTTAACTATTTGGAAGTATCTATCCATACCACTTACCATTAATAATTGTTTGAATAATTGTGGTGATTGTGGTAAAGCATAGAATTTACCTTCATTAACTCTACTTGGTACAAGATAATCTCTAGCACCTTCTGGAGTTGGCTTTATTAAGAAAGGTGTTTCTATTTCACAGAAGTTATTTTCTGTTAAGTAGTTTCTTACTATATTTGCAACCTTACTTCTTAACATTAAAGTCTTTTGCATAGATGGCTTTCTTAAATCTAAGTATCTATACTTAAGTCTTAATTCTTCTGATACATTATCATCATCTTTTATATATATTGGTGGTGTTTGAGATTCATTAAGTATTCTAAGTTCAGTAGCAAATACTTCTATATCACCAGTTGGCATGTTAGGGTTTTTAGATGATCTTTCACAAACTTTTCCCTTAACAGCTATAACATATTCAGAACCTAACTTTTCAGCCTTAGCAAAAGCTTCAGCATTAACGTCAGTATCAAATATTATTTGGCATAATCCACTTCTATCTCTTAAGTCAACAAATACTAATCCACCTAAGTTTCTTTTCTTTTGAACCCATCCCATAAGGACAACTTCTTCATTTATATTGTTTTCTCTTAAGTCCCCACAATAGTGAGTTCTCTTTAATCCGTTTAGAGTTTCCATTATTTACCCTCCAGGCTTTCTTTAAATTTCCTATAGCACATAATAAACTATATTTATTTAAAAATTATTGATATATAATCTTTGTATATGTGCTTCAAAAGTCTTTCTTTAAGACCTTTTGTATAAGACTTATTATAATTTAATATTTTATCATTACTGCAATTTACTTGTCCATTTAAAATTGGCTTTCTATAATTTATGATATATCATAAATTATATTTAAAATTGTATAGTAATTTATAAATTATAATCTTTCCTTTAATTCTTTAACTATATCACTTAGTTTTATAGTAGTTTGCTCTGATGTAGCCATATTCTTAAGTGTAGCACTATCATTTTCTAGCTCATCATCACCTATAACTATAGTGAATTTTGCATTTATTTTATCTGAGTACTTAAATTGTGCCTTAACGCTTCTATCTAAGTGGTCATTTTCAGCACTTATATGTTCACTTCTTAAATCTTTTAATATTTTAAAGCTCTTAGTTTTAGCTTTATCTCCTATTGTTACTATGAATATATCCATAGCATGTGGATTTTCGATTTCTATATTATTATTTTCTAAAGTTAATAATAATCTTTCAACTCCTAGACCAAATCCTATACCACTAACTCCTTTAGGTCCTCCAATTTGTTCTACTAGTCCGTCGTATCTTCCTCCACCACAAACTGTACTTTGAGCACCAATATCATTTGATATTATCTCAAAAGCAGTTTTCTTGTAGTAATCAAGTCCTCTAACAATTTTTTTGTCAACTACATAGTTTATTTCCATTTCACTTAAGTACTCTTGTACTTTTGCAAAGTGTTCTCTACAATCATCACATAAGTGATCTACCATAAAAGGTACATCTTGTAAGTTTTCTTGACATGTAGGATTCTTACAGTCTATAACTCTCATTGGGTTTTTATCTTTTCTTTCTAAACAAGTTTCGCATAATACATCTGCTTTTGAATCTAAGTATGCTTTTAGTATTTCGTTGTATTTAGCTCTACAAGTTGGACATCCAACAGAGTTTATGCTAACCACTAAATCTTTAAGACCAACTTCATTGAAAAATTGAACAGCTAAAGCTATTACTTCTGCATCTAATGATGGTTTGTCACTTCCTAAAGCTTCTATTCCAAATTGGTGGAATTGTCTTTGTCTTCCTGCTTGTGGTCTTTCATATCTAAAACAAGGTGTCATATAAAATAACTTTGTTGGTTGAGTTTCTGCATATAATTTATTTTCTATAAATGCTCTAACTACACCAGCAGTTCCCTCTGGCTTTAAAGTTATATCTCTTTTACCTTTATCTTCAAAAGAATACATTTCCTTTTGTACTATGTCAGTTGTATCTCCAACACTTCTTTTGAATAATTCTGTATGTTCAAATATT
Source organism: Romboutsia hominis (assembly GCF_900002575.1). Lineage (NCBI taxonomy): Bacteria > Bacillati > Bacillota > Clostridia > Peptostreptococcales > Peptostreptococcaceae > Romboutsia > Romboutsia hominis. The sequence goes on from NZ_LN650648.1 coordinate 2,468,345, forward strand.
GGAGTTCTCATTTCTTCGTATCCAAATAATGCACATACCTCTCTAAATTTATTTTCAACATAATTCCATTTGTAAGCATCTTTTGGAGTTATGTCCTTAGTTCCTCTTGGAGCTTTAGTTAACATTTTTGTATATCTCCTTTCTCTTTCTTTCTATCATTTCATCAACTCTGTCTATATATTGCTCTACATTTTTAACATTGTCAACTCTTTCTATTCTATCTTCATCAACATATACAAATTTTGATATAGATCCAGCACCTACTGCATAGTTACTTTGCTTTTCTTCCATTATTTGAATGTTATATATACATTCATAACCTTCTTTAGCATATCCTATGTTTTCTAGATTTCCTAACATATGCTTTTGACGGTACATATAATATGGATTAAGTCCCATATCACGAGCATATTCCATTGATAAATCTATCATTTTTATCATTTCTTCATATCTTGTAAGTTCGTATTTATCTAGATTTTCTTTTAGATTAGATGCTCTTTTTACAGCTAATGTATGTACTGTTAAACTTTCTGGTGAAAGTTTTTTGATTTCTTCTAAAGTATTTCTAACCATATCTAAATCTTCATCTACAAGACCTAATATGATATCCATATTTATATTATCAAATCCTATTGCTCTTGCCATATTAAAACAATCTACTATATCAGCTACAGTATGGTCTCTACCTATTTTAGCTAATGTTTCATCATTCATAGTTTGAGGATTTATACTTATTCTATCTACATTATGCTTTTTAAGAACTTCTAATTTTTCTCTAGTTATAGTATCAGGTCTTCCTGCTTCTACTGTAAATTCTTTTATTGTACTTAAATCTAACTCTTTAAATAAAGCAGTTATTAAAGTATCTAACTCTTCTTTTTCTAAAGCTGTTGGAGTTCCTCCGCCAATATATAGTGTTTCTATTTCTTTATTAGTGTCTTTTAATATTTTAGAAAGTCCCTTTATTTCTTCTATAAGCTTATCTACATATTCTTTTCTTAAATGTCCAAATTGCTTTAATGGATTTGCTGGGAATGAACAATAATAACATCTTGTTGGACAAAATGGTATACCTACATATAAAGAAATTTTATTTTTATCTATTGGATATATAAATATTCTTTCTCTCTTTGCAATTTCTAAGCTTAAGTCTATTTTTTCATCCATTATATAGTATTTTTCTTTTAATATTTTTCTTATAGACTCTTCATCTACACCTTGATCTAATAGAGTGTGTACTATCTTAACAGGTCTTATACCTGTTAGTATCCCCCAAGGTACATATGAGTTTAATCTATTTTTTAAAACTTTAAATATACTTCTTTTTATAGTTTCTTTTGTAGCTTTTTTTATTTCTTGTTCATTTAATCCACTTATGTTTATATGGTCTCTAAACTCATACTTTAAATCATAATTTTCATAGTATTCAGTTTTAGCGATTATTGTATCATTATATTTTAACAATGTATTTGTTAATATTCTTCCGAAGCTTTTTCTTTCTACAAATTCAAAATCCGTAGTAAATAGTTTTATTAATTCAGCTACTTCGTATTTATAATCATGTCCTTTTAAAACTACACCTATCATTTTCTTGCTCCTTCTTAACATAATAGTTAAATTTACTTTAAGTTACTTAAATGCCTAAAAGATAGCTAATATAGCTATCTTTTAAAACTTTAGTTATATATTATCCATAAGTTATTGGAGCAATTATTTTTTATCTGCTCATATATGGATTGCTCGTCTTTTCTATTCCTAAAGTAGAACTTGGTCCATGACCTGGATGAATTTTAACGTCATTTTCATATTTTGATAATTTCTTAAGAGATTTTTCTAACTCTTTATAACTTCCTCCAATAAAATCTGTTCTACCTATACTTCCTGCAAATAAAGTATCTCCAGTAAACATATCATCATTGACTCTTATACACATTCCACCTTTTGTATGTCCTGGTGTATGTATAAATGATAGTTTTAAATTACCTAATGTTAATTTCTCTTTATCATTTACATATATGTCAGCATCTAATTCTTGTGGTCCGCAATGAGGCATCATACAACTTAAATTTTTTCTATTATCATTTAATAGCTCTTTTTCATCAGTATGTGCAACTACCTTAGCACCTGTCTTTTCTCTTATAGATTTTACTGCACCTATATGATCTCCATGTCCATGAGTTAATAATATATACTCAAGTGTTAAACCATTATTTTTTATATAATTTAATATCTTATCTTCTGCTCCACCTGGGTCTACTACTGCACATTTTTTAGTTTCTTCATCTACTAATATATACATATTTTCACCAAAGCTTGGTTCAAGTATTTTTTCTATTTTCATTTTTAAATCCCCCTAGAAAGCTTTATTTGACTCTAATAATATTGTAACTGGTCCATCATTAGTTAAATCTACCATCATATGAGCACCAAACTCACCAGTTCCAACTACTATATCATTATTCTTTGCTTTTTGTACAAACTCTTCATAAAGTTTAGTTGCAACATCTGGTCTTGCTGCATTTGTAAAGCTTGGTCTTTTTCCTTTTCTACAATCACCATATAAGGTAAATTGTGAAACCACTAAAAGTTCTCCACCTACATCTTTAAGAGATAAGTTCATTTTTTCATTTTCATCTTCAAAAATTCTTAGGTTTAGTATTTTATCTATCATGTAATCAACATCTTTTGATGTATCTTCATGAGTCACTCCAAGTAAAACAAGTAGTCCCTTGTTTATTTGGCCTGTAACACGATCACCTACTGTAACTTTAGATGATGATACTCTTTGTACAACTGCTCTCATAGTCCTTCCTCCTAGTTTATTACTCTATATACATCTTCTATTCCTGGTATAGATTTTATCTTTTTCATTAATAAATTTAGCTCATCTATATTATCAACTTCAATAAGTAGATTAACATTTATAATACCTTCTTTTCCTTTTCTGGCATTTATACCATTAAATCCTACTTTTTCAACTGCTACAGCATGAGTTATATCATTAATTATACCTTTTCTATCTACACCTTTTATTTGAATTTCTGCTTCAAATCTACTACTTTCCGAGTTACACCATTCAACTTCTAATAATCTATTTTTAAAGAAGTCTCCATTTACATTTGCATTAGGACAGTCTTTTCTATGAACAGCTACACCTCTACCTTTTGTAACATATCCTACTATTTCATCACCTGGAAGTGGATTACAACATTTTGCAAATCTAACTAATATATTATCAAGTCCTTTTACTGTTACTCCTTGAGATGTATTCTTTCTCTTTTTCTTATATTCAGAATCTGTTAAATTATGATTCTTTAAGTCCTCTACAGCATTTACTTCTTGTTCTTTTTTAGTTTTTTTGACTTCTTTTTCGTATAATTCTCTTACCTTTGGAACAACTTGTGATGCCATTATTCCACCATAACCAATAGTAGCTATTAAATCCTCTACAGTTTGTTGATTGAATTTTTTAGCCACTTGACCTAGGTACTTTTCTATACAAGCTTCTTTTGCTGGTATATTATATTTTTTAAATTCTTTTTCAAGTATTAAATTTCCACGTTCAATATTTTCTTCTCTTCTTTCCTTTTTAAACCACTGTCTTATTCTACTTTTAGCATTTGGTGTTTTTACTATATTAATCCAGTCTCTACTTGGTCCATTTGAATTTGAAGAAGTTAATATTTCTACTATATTTCCGTTTTGTAATTTATAATCAATAGGAACTATTCTTCCGTCTATCTTAGCTCCAACGCATTTATTACCTACATTAGTATGCACTCTATAAGCAAAATCTATTGGAGTTGCACCTGCCGGAAGTTCTATAACGTCCCCCCTTGGAGTGAATACATAAACTTGACTACTAAATACATCATCTTTAAGAGCATCTAAAAACTCTTGAGGATCTTTTAAGTCTTTTTCCCACTCCATCATTTGTCTTAACCATTGAAGTTTCTCTTCAACATTTTGTCTTGTATCTTGAGTTTTACCTTCTTTATATTTCCAGTGAGCTGCAATCCCGTATTCAGCTATTTGATGCATTTCTTTTGTTCTTATTTGTATCTCTACAGGTTCTCCATCTGGTCCTATAACAGTGGTATGAAGACTTTGATACATATTAGGTTTTGGCATTGCTATATAATCTTTAAATCTTCCTGGAATTGGCTTCCATAATGTATGTACCATTCCAAGTACTGCATAACAATCTTTAACATTATCTACTATTATTCTGACTGCTGTTAAATCGTAAATTTCTTCAAATCCCTTGTCTTTATTTTTCATCTTACTGTATATACTATAAAAATGCTTAGGTCTTCCATATACATTGTATGGTATATTTACAGATTTTAATTTTTCATCTAGTATACTTAAAACTTTTTTTATATACTCTTCCCTTTGGCTTCTTTTTTTAGCTACTTTTTCAACTAATTCATAGTATCCATCTGGATCTATATATCTAAGTGCTAAATCTTCTAATTCCCATTTTATCTTAGAAATACCTAATCTATTTGCTATTCCCCCATAGATTTCAAGTGTTTCTTTTGCTTTTGATTTTGCTTTTTCTGGAGGCATAAATTTTAAAGTTCTCATGTTATGAAGTCTATCTGCTAATTTTATAAGTATAACTCTTATATCCTTAGCCATAGCCATAAACATTTTTCTTAGATTTTCTGCCTGTGTTTCTTCTTTTGATTGATACTTAATTTGTCCAAGTTTAGTTACTCCGTCCACTAAATTGGCAATTTCTTGAGAAAACTCTTTTTCTATATCTTCATAAGTATAGTCCGTATCTTCAACAACGTCATGTAATATTCCTGCTGCTATAGTTTCTATATCAAGTTCCATGTCTGCTAGTATATTGGCAACTGCTAGAGGATGAATGAAATAAGGTTCACCAGACTTTCTAAACTGACCTTCATGTGCTTTTTTACCAAGATAATAAGCTTTTTTTACTAAATCTATATCAGCATTTGGAGCATAACCTTTTATTTTTTCTATTAATTCTTGTAATTCCTTATCATGCATAATACCACCTATTTTACATATGTAATTTTATAAAGCCTCATTCATTTACTCAAAGAAACAAAACCCTATATTAATTTAATACCTTTTTAATCCTATTGTGTAAACATTTTAATTCTTTATACTAAAATAGTTGGTATAATACCAACTATTTTAGTAATGCCTTTAAGCACCTTTGTAAAATAATCTAATTTATTAATATTTTATTAGAGAATTTACATCGTATTTAGATAGCTTTTCTCTTCCATTTAAGGACTCTAATTCTATTAAGAATTGCATAGATACAACTTCTCCACCTAATTTTTCTATTAGAGCCGCTGCAGCTTCCATAGTTCCTCCAGTAGCTAGTAAGTCATCAACTATTGCTACTCTTTGTCCTGGCTTTATAGCATCTTTATGTATTTGTAAAGTGTCACTACCATATTCTAATCCGTACTGATAGCTTTCTGTTTCATATGGTAATTTTCCTGGTTTTCTAACTGGGACAAACCCAACTCCCATTCCATAAGCAACTGGAGTTCCTGTTAAGAATCCTCTCGCTTCAGGTCCTACTACTATGTCTATGTTTTTATCTTTTAAATTTTTTATAAATTCGTCTATAGCATATTTAAAAGCTTCTCCGTCTTGCATTAATGTAGTTATATCCTTAAAACTTACTCCTTCTTTTGGGAAGTCTTTGATTTCTCTTATCTTTTGTTTTAAATCCATTACAATTGCTCCTCCTAATAACTTTCTCTGTATTTCTCGTTAAGAGTTTTTAAGTTTTTAAGTATTTTACTTTCATCTAAGTTTAATTTTTTGTCTGGTTTTGGTAATAACTTTATATGTATAGATTTTGTATTTAGTAAGTTATCATATACAAACTCAAAATCTAATAGTAACAATTCTTTAAACACTTTTAATATTGTAAATACTTTTAAAGGTATCATGTTAAATACCTTCTTTATATCCTTAAAATCAACATTTATTTCTTTATTTGAAAGCATAAATTTATATACGTATATAAATTCTTCTCTTTCTGGAATTAAATTATTTACAATATTGTTTAGATATAGTAAATCCGTTTGACTATAATATTTGATAATTATAGCCTCATTATTCGCTTTTTCGTATAAATGAGAATAGTCCCCCATATTATACAAATAATCATAAAGAATAATATTATTATATCTTTTTATATTAATTTTTTCAATATTTGGAGAGAATATAAGCTGAAGTTTAACACTATTTGACATAATTTCGTTGTAGTTTATGTCAAATCCATCTATTATACCTTCATCTACTAATGACATATCTGATATAGCTCTATAAAACCCATTTATAGTATTTGCTATAACTAATGTATCTTTAGTTATGTAATCAAATATATTAATATCTTTATTTCCACTTATCATTTCTTCTATATTATCAAATCCAAATTTTTCATATAATGAATTTTTATCAACTTCTTTTATATCGTATAAGCAATTTTCACTAGGTATAGTCTTTGAAAATAGTTCAATAATATCTTCATTTGTACTACTATTTTTAGGATAAGACATTCTTATATCTTTTAATAAAAGCTGAATACTTCTTCTTCCCATAAAATTATTTTCATCTAATTGAAAAAGTACATCTACCTTATCTCCTGGCATATATCTTTCTTTAAGGTATGCCATATTAAATCCTATACATTCATAAGACTTTTCTTTTTCTATAGTAAACTTTATATGTTGTTTATTTTTACCCATAGTTATTATACTTTTAAGTATTGCATCTCTTACTATGAATCTAGGGTTAGGGTTATTTAATCCATATGGCTCTAGCTTATGAAGTTCTTCTACTAATTCTAAACTTATAGATTCTTCTTTTAATTCAAGTTCTGCTTTTACATTTTCGATTAAGTCTTCTTCAGTAAGTTCATAATCTGCAAACTTATTAACTTCATTAGAAAGCTTGTCTATGTTTTCTTTATCTAAAGATAAACCTGCTGCTTGTTCATGCCCACCAAACTTATTTAATAAATCTTTACATCTTACAAGTGCATCAAATATACTAAACCCTTTTATAGATCTAGCTGAACCTTTAGCTTCACCATCTTCTATAGTTAATAGTATTGTTGGCTTGTAATATTTTTCTGTAAGCTTTGATGCAACTATACCAATAACTCCATGTTGCCACCCTTCATTAGCTATAACTAAAACTTTATCAGTCTTGTACTTTTCATTAGCCTCTATTATAGCCTCTGCTTCTTGATACATTTTTCCTTCTATTAACTGTCTTTCGTTATTTTTCTCTTCTAATAACATAGCTATTTCTTTAGCTTTTTCTGTATCTTTTGTAGTAAATAATTCAACACCTAACATTGAGTATCCAAGTCTACCTGATGCATTTATTCTAGGTCCTATAGAAAATCCTATATGAGATGAACCTATTTTTTCTGTTTCAACTCCACAAACCTTTATAAGCTCCCTTAAGCCTATATTATTGCCCTTAGACATAAGAGTTAAACCATTTTTTACTATTATTCTATTTTCGTCTACTAGCGGTACTATATCACATATAGTAGCTAGGGTTGTTATTTCTAAATATTTATATAAACTATTTTTAAATTCTTCTTTAGGAGTAAGTGCTTGTATTAATTTAAAGGCAACACCGCATCCACAAAGCATATCAAAAGGATAATTACAATCTTCTTGTTTTGGATTTATAACAGCTAGAGCATTAGGTATTTCACTTTGACACTCATGATGGTCTGTTATTATAACATCTATACCTAATTCATTTGCTATTTTTACTTCCTCTACAGATGTAATACCACAGTCTACACTTATCATTAGGTTACATCCTTGATTATGTATGTGTCTTATAGCTTCTTCATTTATGCCATATCCTTCTTCTAATCTATTTGGTATGTAATAATTAACTGGATAGTTAATAGAGTCAAAATATAAACATAATATTGAGGTAGAAGATACTCCATCTACATCATAATCTCCATATATCCATATGCTCTCTTTATTGTCTATAGCTTTTTTTATTCTATCTACGGCTTTATCCATGTCCTTCATTAAAAATGGGTCTCTTAAATATTCTAATGATGGATTCATAAATATTTCTGCATCTTTTTCGTTATTTATTTCCCTATTTTTTAAAATTTGACTAATTTCCGGGGAAATTTTTAATTTTTTACTTAATTCGCTTTCACATACATCTCCCGTATGTTTAAGTGTCCATTTTTTATTGAACATAACTTATCCCCCTCTATTTCTTTTTATATTGAATTCTTATAATTTTGACTACTATTAATATACCTATTATAAATGATATAAAGAAACCGCTTAATGCAGTAAACCTTATCCATATATTATTAGTTATATTAGGTGATGAAATTATAAGTGAGGAACCGACTATTATAGCAGCTAATACTAAACTTAAAGACACTTGTGTAGTTAGATCCCTCATTATTTCCTCTAGTGAAGCAAACTTTATGTCTTCTAATTGAATTTTTATATTGTTTTTTTCTATATTTCTAAGTATACCTCTCATTTGCTTAGGTATAGTTTTCATATCTGATATTATCTCTTCTGTCATATGTTTTGACTTTAAGAAAGCATTTTGAGGATTAAATTTATTTATATAATAATGCTTCATAAATTCTTTACCTATAGATGACACGGAGAAGTTTGGATTTAAATCTCTTCCAGTTCCTTCTAGGGTTATTACTGCTTTTGCAAGTGTAGAAAGCTGTGATGGTATTGATACTTTATATCTTCTAAAGAATCTAAATACTTCATTCATAATATCCGATATATTTATTTTTTCTATTGGAACATCATAATAATAATGAATTAAATATAATAAATCTTGTCTTAGCCCAATTATATCCACTTCATTATTTATAACATCCATCTCTGTTAATATATATATTACCCTATCTACATTCTTCTCTACCAGAGCTACTGCAATTTCATTTAAAGCATTTAGTGTATTTCTATCTACTATTCCTACCATCCCAAAATCAATGTAAGATATAGTGTTTTGACTAACCACAAAAATATTGCCTGGGTGTGGGTCAGCATGAAAAAAGCCATACTCAAATACTTGCTTAAATAAAGACTTAATCCCTATATCACTTATTATCTTTGTGTCCCAATTAAGTTCCTTTATTTTCTCTGCATCATTTAGTTTTATACCTATAATTTTTTCCATTACTAATACTTTTTTTGTAGTAAATTCTCCATAGATTTTAGGTATATAAACTTCTCTACTATTTTCAAACATTTTCCTAAACTTCATAGCATTTATAGCTTCAAAGTTGTAATCTAGCTCTCTCATTAATTGAGTTTGAAACTCTTCAATTATCTGTATAACGTCTATAGAGCTATGTTTATTTGAATCTTTAAATGCTAAAACCATTCCCTTTAGTATTTCTAAATCTGATTTTATCCTACTTTCAATATTAGGTCTTTGTATCTTTATTATTACATCTTCTCCATTTTGAAGCTTGGCTTCATATACTTGTCCAATAGATGCCGCCCCTATTGGATTAGGATTAAATTCATTAAATACTTTTTCTATATCTAGACCTATTTCTTCTTTAAATATCTCTTTAGCAATATCCGTATCAAAAGGTTCTACACTATCTCTAAGCAAAGATAATTCATCTATTATATCTTGGTCTAACAAATCTTTTCTAGTACTTAAGATTTGTCCTAACTTAACATAAGTAGGTCCTAACTCTTCAAAAGCTCGTCTTATCTTTTCCCCCGTAGACATTTGTTTTATTTCTTCAGATGGATTGGTTATAGGTATTTTATATGCTACACCTTCAATATTTAATTTTTCTACTATATAAGAAAACCCATATTTAATTAATATGCGTATAATTTCTTTGTATCTTTTTATATTTCTGTAACTTATTCTCACTCTTATCAGCTCCATCTTTTATTGACTTAAGTAAACAATAAAAGGGCAATATTAAAATTGCCCTTTTAGTTTTCTTATTTATGATTATTTGCAGTTTCTACATATTTTAATGCTGATTTTTTAAGATTTTCTTTTTCTTCATGTGTTAGTTCTCTTATTACTTTTGCAGGTGAACCCATAGCAAGTACTCCTGATGGTATTTCTTTACCTGGAGGTACTAAGCTTCCAGCAGCAAGTAGTGTACTTTCTCCGACTTTAGCACCATCTAACACTATTGCCCCCATACCTATTAATGTATTATCTCCTATTTTACATCCATGTATAAGAGCTTTGTGTCCTATAGTTACATTGTTTCCTATTATAGTCGGTGCATCATGACAAATATGAACTACACATCCATCTTGAATATTTGTATTTTCTCCTATAGTTATGCTACTTTCATCTGCTCTTATAACTACGTTATACCATATGTTAGCATTTTTTCCTATAGTTACATTACCTATTATATCTGCACTATCTGCTACAAACACATTTTCATGAATATTAGGTTCTATTCCTTTGTACCCTTTTATCATCTTATTCTCCTTCTAACATTAATTTTGCTTGTATCATTATTGAACATTCTGTACGTTTCTTTTGCATTTCGCATCCTAATTCATATGGCTTCATTATGTCATTGTTAAAGTTTATTGCATTTGCATGACATCCACCTGAACAGTAGAATTTATTCCAACATTTTTTACAATCTTCTTTGCTGTATACGTGAGCATCTCTAAAGCTCTTTACAACTTCTTTAGGGAATACTATTTCTTCTTCCATTATGTTAGATAGTTTGTAGTCTTCATTTCCAACGAATTGGTGACATGGATACATATCTCCATTTGGAGTTATAGCAAGATATTCATTTCCTGCTCCACATCCTGTTACTCTCTTTATTACACATGGACCTTGATTTAGGTCTATTATAAAGTGGAAGAATTTAAAATCTTTACCTGATTTTAACATATCAGCATATTTTACTGCTAAGTTTTCATATTCTTCAAATACTCTTGGTAAATCTTCCTCTTTAAGAGCATATGGATTTTCATCTGCATCTACAACAGGCTCTATAGATGTAAGAGCAAATCCTTCGTTAGCAAAATGCATAACGTCTTTAGAGAAGTCTAAGTTTTCTCTTGTGAAAGTACCCCTTATGTAGTAGTACTTATCTTTATCTCTACCTTCTACAAGTTTTTTAAACTTTGGTAATATTATGTCATGACTTCCTTTATCATTTAAAGTTGGTCTCATATTATCATTTACTTCTTTTCTACCATCTAAACTTAAAACTGCATTGTGCATATTCTTGTTTATATATTCTATCTTTTCATCATCTAGTAATATACCGTTAGTAGTTATAGTGAATCTTATATTTTTATTGTGTTCTTTTTCTACACTTCTTCCGTACTCAACTAATTGCTTAACTACATCAAAGTTCATTAATGGCTCTCCACCAAAGAAATCTATCTCTAAGTTTCTTCTGTTTCCAGAGTTAGCTATAAGGTAATCTATTGCTTTTTTACCAACTTCAAAACTCATCATTTCCTTAGCTCCACCAAAGTCACCTTGTGCTGCAAAGCAGTATTTACATTTTAAGTTACAATCATGTGCAACATGTAAGCATAATGCCTTAACAACTTTCTTTCTATCAACAAATGCTGGGTGTAATTCATAGCTATCTTCTGTATATAAAAGACCTTCTGATTCTAAAGTAGCTATTTCTTCATATGCTTCTTCTAATTGCTCTTTAGTGAATTCTTCACCTAGAATCTTAAATAATTCTTCCTTTGTATTTTCTTTGTAATGATCTAATAATCTATACGCTACATCATCAACAACATGAACAGCTCCACCATTTACATCTAAAACTATATTATATCCGTTCATTGAAAACTTATGTATCATACTCATTTTGCGTCCTCCCAAGTTTTATTATTTATTCATCTATATCAACAATTTTCCTCATTGTATTTAAACTCTATCCTTCATTATATAACTTAAATAAAATATAGGCAATACTTCAAAAAATTAGCTTAATTTATATCTAAAATAATATTTATGTATATAATCTATGCTAAATCACACTCATTAATTAAAATTAAAATAAGACGTCATAAGTTATGACGCCTTACTTTTTATGTTTATCCTAAACTTATTATCTTTCGCACTCTTGGTTTGCTACTGTACAAGAAGTTTTGCAAGCAGATTGACAAGAAGTTTGACATTCTCCACATCCACCTTTAGCAGCACTTTGCTTTAATGTAGCTTGAGATAAAGTTTTAACATGTTTCTTTTCCATTTTAAGTACCTCCTAGTTAAATTTCCCTATTGATTATATCACAAAATGTATTTATGTAAAACTTCTATTTGAAGTTTACACCCAAAACCCCTCCAATACCACCAGATAAGGATACTAAAAGTGCCTTATAAAGCATACCCATATCAAACATAAATTGATCTTTAGCTAAACAAACTAACAATATAAGAAACACTATATAAACTAAACCTACCAATAATCCATATATAAGACCCTTTTCTTTTATATGTTTAGTAGCATAAAAGCCCCCAAACGCTGAAGATGCTGTAGTTATAACTGAAGATGCCATAGCTATACTGCTTCCTGACATATCTGTAAATGTAAGTATTAAATTATATATAAGTAAAGTAGCTAATGTTAATATGTACGCATATCCAAGACCTTTTAAGATATGATTTGTTTTTTCCATAAAAAATACCTCCCCTCAGTAATATATATATATTCTAGGAAAGGTATTTAAATTACTATTATTTAATTATTTCTCATCTTGTGGCTGAACAGTTCCTATAGCCCATTTTTCAAATGGAACTTTACTTCTGTTTGGTCCAAGTTCTAATACTACATGATCTTCTTCAACCTTTGCAACATGAGCTATTATACCACCTATAGTAGTTACCTTATCTCCTGTTTTTAGGTTTTCTCTCATTTCTTTTAATTGCTTTTCTTTTTTCTTTTGAGGTCTTATTAATAGGAAGTAGAATACAGCAAATACTGCTACCCACATAACTACAGCCATTATCATTTGTTGTGGCATTACCTTCACTCCTTTTTATTATACTAAATTCTATAATACTATAAATATTATAGATTACCCTCCTTGGATAATCTATTTATTTTTAATTAGTATTTATATAAACTATACCCCTAAAATATAGGAAGAGTTTACCTTTTCATTAATAATTATATATTAAAAATACTTTATTTCATAGTACAATTTCTATAATTTGTATCCGTATTGCTTAAAGAACTCTTCTTTAAAGTCTAATAATCTATCTTCCATTATAGCTTGTCTTACTTGCTTCATTAAGTTTAATAGGAAGTGTAAGTTGTGAGTCGTTATTAGTCTTGCTGCTAATATTTCATTAGCCTTAACAAGATGTCTTATATATGCTCTAGTATAATTCTTACAGCAGTAACAATCACAATTTGGATCTAATGGAGTAAAGTCTTTTGCATATTTTGCGTTTCTAACTACTATTTTACCAACACTAGTCATAGCTGTACCGTTTCTAGCTATACGAGTAGGTAAAACACAGTCAAACATATCTATTCCTCTTATAACACCTTCTAATAAGTCGTCAGGACTTCCAACACCCATTAGATATCTTGGCTTATCTTCTGGCATTAGAGGTACTGTATAATCTAATACTTCATACATTAATTCTTTAGGCTCTCCAACACTTAGACCACCTACTGCATATCCTGGTAAATCTAATTCTAATATTTCTTTAGCAGATTGCTCTCTTAAATCTTTGTACATCCCACCTTGAATTATACCAAATAATGCTTGTTTTTCAGTGTTTTTATGAGCTTCTTTACATCTTTTTAACCATCTTGTAGTTCTTTCTAAAGAGTTTTTAACATACTCTCTATCCGCTGGATATGGAGCACATTCATCAAAGGCCATCATTATATCTGAACCTAGAGCATTTTGTATTTCCATAGCTTTTTCAGGACTTATAAAGTGTTTAGATCCATCTATATGAGATCTAAAATGTACACCTTCTTCTGTTATCTTTCTAAGTGGCCCTAAACTAAATACTTGGAATCCTCCACTATCTGTAAGTATTGGCTTATCCCAGTTCATAAACTTATGAAGCCCACCAGCTTCCTTAACTAACTCATGTCCTGGTCTCATATATAAGTGATATGTGTTACTTAATATTATTTGAGATCCTATTTCTTTTAACTCTTCTGGAGTCATTGATTTTACTGTTGCTTGAGTTCCAACAGGCATAAATATAGGTGTTTCTATAACCCCATGTGGAGTGTGAAGTCTTCCTAATCTAGCTCCACTTTGCTTACATGTTTTTATAAGCTCATATCTTATTGCACTCATAATTTTGTCTCCTTACTATCTATTCATTTTATACGTTGTGTTGCTTCATTCTTTCTCTACAAGCTTCGCATTCTTCACATTCTTGACCTTCTTCACAGTCTTCATAGTGAATACTGGTTATATTCATAGTACTGTTATCCTTAGCTATTAAGTATTTTCTAATAATAAACAATCCTGCTATTGCTATAACACCTAATAATACTTCTGTCATACCTTCACTCTTTGGAAGTAATAGCATTTTTCTAGCTATTGCATATAGTAATACCTCTAAAAGAGCACCTGGAATATGAAGTGATAACATTACTACAAGCTCTACCCCTATAACTAAAAGTAAAATCTGTCCTAATATATCATTTAGTTGACCATAATCAACCGGTGTATGAAAATCTACTATATAGGCTGTCCATATTACTCTTAAAACGTCTATAGTTCCTAAAAATACAGCAAGTAGAACCACCATTGCTAAAATTGATTCAAAAACATAGGCTATTCTTAAAGATAAATTATTTTTATCTATATTTTTCATCAAATTCCCCCTATTTTATAATCATGGCATCTCCGAAACTAAAGAATCTATATTTTTCTTCAACTGCAACATTATATGCATTTAATGTTTTGTCTTTTCCACATAAAGCACTTACTAACATTATTAAAGTTGACTCTGGTAAGTGGAAGTTAGTTATAAGTCTATCTACTACCTTAAACTTATATCCTGGGTATATAAATATATTAGTCCATCCACTAGACTCTTGTACAACTCCATCTTCACTACTTGCAGACTCTACAGTTCTACAGCTAGTAGTTCCAACACATATAACTTTCTTTCCATTAGCTTTTGCTTTATTTATTTTGTCAGCTGCCTCTTTATCTACCATATAAAACTCAGAGTGCATCTCATGATTTAATACATCTTCTACTTTTACTGGTCTAAAAGTTCCAAGGCCAACATGAAGAGTAACAAATGCTATATCTACACCTTTTGCTTTTATCTCACTAAGTAGCTCTTGTGTAAAGTGTAACCCTGCTGTTGGTGCTGCCGCTGAACCATTGTGTTTTGAATATACAGTTTGATATCTTTCTCTCTCTTCTAATCTTTCTGTTATATATGGAGGAAGTGGCATATTTCCTAGTTCATCTAAAACTTCTTCAAATATTCCTTCATAATAAAACTTTATTATTCTAGAACCCTCTTCAGCAAGTCCCACTACTTCTCCTATTAGCTTTCCATTTCCAAAAGAGAATTTAGCTCCTACCTTAGCTCTTTTACCTGGCTTAACTAGAGCTTGCCAAGTATCCTCTTCTGTTCTTTTAAGTAAAAGAAATTCTATTTTTCCTCCAGTATCAAGTTTTTCTCCTATCAATCTAGCTGGTATAACTCTAGTATTGTTAAGAACTAAGCAATCTCCTGGATTTAAATAATTTATTACATCTTTAAATATCTTATGCTCAATTTCTCCGCTTTCTCTATCTAAGACCATAAGCTTTGAGCTTGATCTATCCTTTATAGGTACTTGCGCTATTAATTCTTCTGGTAGGTCAAAGTAAAAATCACTTGTCTTCAATTTAAACGTCCTTTCCATAAAATTTATATAATTATCATAATAACAAAAATATCATATTTTTTCTATATTCATATTCCTAGCCATTATTATAACTCTATAAATTAATGATTTTTTATTTCGTCTTTATTTTACTTTTCTATTTTACCCTAGATTTCTTTTTAAAACAAAGCCTAGTTTTTATTTTTAATAGCTTTATTTAGTAGGGTAAGGAATTTTTAGGTGCTCATAGGCAAGTGGCATTGCCACCCTTCCCCTTGGCCCTCTATTTAAAAATCCTAATTGTAATAAATAAGGTTCATATACATCTTCTATAGTATTTCTATCTTCTCCTATTGATGCAGCTAATGTATCTAGCCCTACAGGTCCACCCTTAAACTTTTCAATTATTGTCATAAGTAACTTTTCGTCTACATAGTCAAGACCTAAACTATCTACGCCTAAAAGTTCTAGTGCCTTATCTGCAACTTCGTTAGTTATATCTCCATCTGCTCTTACTTGTGCATAGTCTCTTACTCTTTTTAAAAGTCTATTTGCTATTCTTGGTGTTCCTCTAGAACGTCTTGCTATTTCTATTGCACCACCTTCCTCTATAGTAGCTCCTAATATTTCAGCTGATCTTATGACTATTTTTGCTAATTCATCAACAGTGTAATAATCTAGTTTTGATATAACTCCAAATCTATCTCTTAGTGGATTTGTAAGCATACCAGCTCTAGTTGTAGCTCCTATTAGTGTAAATTTTGGAAGGTCTAGTCTTATACTTCTAGCTGATGGACCTTTTCCAATTATTATATCCAAACAAAAATCTTCCATTGCAGGATATAATACTTCTTCTACACTTCTATTTATACGATGTATTTCATCTATGAATAATACGTCATTTTCATTTAAGTTAGTTAGTATTGCAGCTAAATCCCCTGCTCTTTCTATTGCAGGACCTGATGTTATTCTTAGATTAACACCCATTTCATTAGCTATTATACTTGATAAAGTTGTCTTACCTAATCCTGGAGGTCCATATAATAGTACATGGTCTAATTGTTCATTTCTAGACTTTGCAGCCTCTATAAATATTTTTAACTGTTCTTTAGCTTTTTCTTGACCTAAATAATCATCTAGAGATTTTGGTCTTAAGCTATTTTCTATATCTACATCTTCATTTTTCATGGTAGATGTAATTATTCTGTTTTCATCTTCAAAATCGTACATAATCCTACCCCCTTACATTTTATTGTCTGTAAACAATTTATTTAAGTTAAATTCCTTCAATCAACTTAATTTTTAGTATTTAATATAAAGCCTTGTAAATATACAATATTAAATATCTTCATTGATTCAATTTTCAACTAATATATCATATTTTATAAATTTATCTTAATGCCTTACTCATTAGATATGTTAGTGATTTCTTTATTATGTCTTCTGTATTAAGTCCGTCTTTTTTACATTTATCTACTGCTTCCTTTGCCTCAGCACTTGAGTACCCAAGAGCAAGTAATGCATCTACTGCTTCGTCTTTTGATATAGCAACTGGAGCTTGCGTAAGTAGAGTTGGCTCAAATTCTATATTATTTTTATCTACTTTATCTTTTAACTCAAGTATTATTCTTTCAGCTGTCTTTTTACCTACACCTGGTGCTTTAGACATTTTTGCTATATCTTCACTTAATATATAGGCTCCTAATTGTCCTGGTGTTGCAAAAGATAATATACCAAGTCCAACTTTAGGACCTATTTTTGATACAGATGTTAATAATTCAAACATATGCATTTCTTCTTTTGTTGAAAATCCACAAAGACTCATATCATCTTCTCTTACTATAAGTTTTGTATATATCTTTGCCATACTTCCTATTTCTAAATCTTTTATAGTGTTTGATGATGCATTTATTTTATATCCTATATTATTATTATCTATTACTATATGGTCTAAATATATTTCTTCTATTGTTCCTTTTATATAACTATACATACTTACCCCCTATATTTTTTAATGTTTTTTCCAATCTATTGGCATGAGCATGACATATTGCAACTGCTAAAGCATCTGCTACGTCATCTGGCTTTGGTACTGCTTTTAGGTTTAAAAATGAAGTTACCATTTGCTGAACCTGTGCCTTTTGTGCCCTTCCATATCCTACTACACCTTGTTTAACCTGAAGAGGTGTGTATTCATATACAGGCTTATTATTGTGTGCACAAGCAAGCATGGTTACTCCTCTAGCTTGTGCTACACTTATAGCCGTCTTAACATTTTTATTAAAGAACAATTCCTCTATTCCAACTTCATCTACATTGTATTTTTTTATTATTAAATCAATTCCTTTATAAACAAGTTCTAATCTTTTTAATGTATCCATTCCTGCAGGAGTTGTAACTGCTCCATAATCTATTACTCTAAATTTCGAATTTTTATACTCTATTATTCCAAACCCAACTATTGCTATTCCTGGGTCTATGCCTAGTATTATCAAATAAAACTTCCTCCCATTAATCTTTGTAACTCAAATAAAACTTATGTTCTTATACATTATAGCATAAGTTTTATTTACGTTACAAAAATAACCACAACATATACACTACGTTGTGGTTATTTCATTAACTTCCGAAGTTTTCAAGTCTTGAGTAAGCTTCTTCCTGTGAATCTACGACCACTCCCTTTTGAATTTCTTCTTGTACTGATTTTGGAAGTGAATTTATATGTATTTGAGTATCCTCTACTAATTCTCGATTTCCATCATCATCATATTTATAAAGTCCTATAAGATCATCATCTGCTTCTAAAGCATACTTATTGCTTCTAGATGCATCTTTATGTGTTTGAATTTCTGATAAAACTATCTCATATTTACTTATTTTTTCTACTTCTCTTTCTGGATATTTATTTTTTAAATATTCCCTTATTTCTTTCTCATTCATTTCTACTAATGATTTATCTACTGTTCCTACCATCATAGGAGTCTTATCTGATTCGCTACCATCTTCATTTTTCGTATGAACCCATATTTCACAATCCTTACTCAAACCAAATACTTCTTTAACCTTTTGTTCTTTTTTTATTTCTTCTTTAGCATTCACTTTTTGAGCATCTGCACCATTAGTTTTTACTCCTATATAAATACCACCTGTTAAAGCAACCACTCCTGCTATTATCATAACTGGTATTTTCCAATTAAATGGGTCTCTTCTTTCAAACATTAAAATACCTCCTTCTACATAATTTATTGTTATAGATATAAAATCTTTTATATTTAGGTAATTTTTAGTAATTATTTATATTTGAATTTTTGTCCCATTAATTGTTTTTTATACATATTATATATATCATTATTAAATTTATTTATAAGGGGGGTATTTATGTGAGTTCATACGTTAAAGAAATTTCCGATAGACTTGATTTTATAGAATTTAAGCAAAACATTTTACTTTTAAAACAACCACAACATAAGGCATCTATATTTTATGACCTTACCTTAGATGATTTTTTAAAGATAAAAAGCTTAACTGCTAAAGTTTCTGATATCATGACACGTGGAGAAAAATATACTATATATGATTTTGAAAAAGAATTATTTGTTATATGGCCACCTATAAAAAGCTATCCATCATCATCAACATTGGTTGCAAAAGCGCTTATGGATACTCAATATTTTGATCAATTATTTATGCACGATAACTAATATATTTATTTTTATTGTTAAATAATGATATATTTTCCTTATTCTTGGAAATACTCCTAATAGATTTATTAATTTATTAGGAGGTTAATTTTATGTCTAGTGTAAACTGTAATGTAATAAATTGTTCACATAATGATAGCGGAATGTGTTATGCAAATAAAATTGCTGTTAATGGCAAAAAATCTCATACAAGCACTCATACTTGTTGTAGTTCCTTTGTAGAGTCTAGTGATAACTTATCTAGTTCTAATAATGATCATCCATGTTCATTTATAGGATGTAATGTTAAAACATGTACTCATAATGCAGGTGTCATATGTGCACTTAATAATATAGCTGTTACTTCTAAAACGCCTAGACCAAATGAGTTATCTGAAACATATTGTTCTAGTTTTAAATGCAAATAAATACATAAAAAACCTAGACCAAATATTTTGGCCTAGGCTCTTATCTTTATAGATTATTCTTCGATTTCCCAGTTATGAGCTATAGATTGAACATCATCATCTTCTTCTAACATATCAACTAATTTTTCCATGAACTTTAATTGTTCTTCATCAGTTAATACTGTTGTAGTTTGAGGTATTAATTTTACCTCAGCAGATATAAATTCATATCCCTTAGCTTGTAACTCATCTCTTACAGCTGTAAAGTCTTCTGGAGCTGTTATTACTTCAAATCCATCTTCTTCTGTTATGAAGTCTTCTGCACCAGCTTCTAGAGCAGCATCCATTAATTCTTCTTCTGAAACTTCATCAGTGGCTTCTATTAACATTTGTCCTTTTTTATCGAACATAAATGATACACATCCGCTAGTTCCTAAGTTTCCACCGTTTTTATCAAAATAATATCTTACGTTACCAGCAGTTCTGTTTTTGTTGTCTGTTAAAGCTTCAACTATAACAGCAACTCCACCTGGTCCGTATCCTTCATAAACTATAGTCTCATAGTTCTCGTTAGCTCCACCGCCTGCTCCTTTAGCTATAGCTCTATCTATGTTGTCGTTTGGCATATTATCAGCTTTAGCTTTTTCTATAGCAGTTTTTAAAGTAGCATTGTATTCTGGATCTCCTCCACCTTCTTTAGCTGCAACAGCTATTGCTCTAGCATGCTTAGTGAATATCTTTGCTCTTTTGGCATCTTGCTTACCTTTTCTATTTATTATGTTTCCTATACGTCCCATACTTTCACTCCTTACTACGTATGATTAATTTTATATTATTTAGAAATATATATATATTTCTAATCATTTAATAAATTCTCATAAATTTATTATTACTCGTAAATTTTAGCATATATATTTAAATTAGTAAATTAGAACTTAGGAGGACCTGCTGGCGTGTGTCTTTTATGCTCACTCACTCTGTGAAGTCTGTCGATTATTTCCTTATCTTTTTGTGGAACTTCATCTAACCTTCCTTCCACTACTGCATCTATCATATCATAAGTCGTACCCATTTCATTTTCATCAGTTTGTCCTTCCCAAAGACCTGCTGATGGTGCCTTATTTATTACATCTTTATGTACGCCTAATACTTTTGCCCACTCGTATACTTCTTTTTTAGTAAGGTTTGATAACGGCACTAAATCTACTCCTCCATCTCCATATTTTGTGAAGTAACCTGTATGTATTTCCGCCGCATTATCTGTTCCTACTACTAAGTATCCTAAATTGTTTGCCACTGTATATACAGTACTCATTCTAACTCTCGCTCTTAAATTTGCATCTGTCATTTTTAAATAATCTTCTTTATATAAATTCTTTTCTTTAAGAGAATTTATTACTGTACTTAATATTAAATCTTGCGGCTGTGTTAAATCTAAGTCAAGAAATTCTATACCACATCCATTTATAACTTTAAGGGCATCTTCTCTATCATTTGGATTGCTTTTTATGCTCATTATTACACCCATAGAATTTTCAGGAAATGCTTTTTTTATAAGGTAAGCTACTACAGCTGAATCTATCCCACCAGATACTCCAACAATTAAGCCTTTACTATTAGCTTCCTTAACTTTTTCCCTTAACCACTCTACAGTTTTGTCTATCTTTAACTTTATATCTTTCATATTTATCTCCTATCCACACTTTACATATTTTGTATATTTTCATTATATCATATGTTTATAAATAAAAAAAATCCATCTATTTAGAACTAATTAATTACTTAAATAGCTATCTAAAAATAGATGGATTTTTTATTTTAAATTAGTCTACGCTTATTGCATCAACTGGACAGCTTTCTTCAGCTTCTTTAGATGCATCTTGTTCACCTTCTGGAACTTCGCCACTTATTGCTACTGCTTTTCCATCATCGTCCATTGAAAATACTTCTGGACATATACTTGGACATAGGCCACATGATATACATGTATCTTTGTCTACTACTGCTTTCATAATTGAACTCTCCTACATAAATATATTTTCAGATGATTTTCTGAATTTCTCCTTCTAATTGAAGGTATTTGAACTCGCTTAATCATAGTATAACCATATATATAAATTAAAATTCAAAATTATTTTTTCTTAATTATTATATATTACATAAATATAATTTAGCATTTCTGTAAAAGCTATCTTTAAAAGGTGATTATAATGAAAAATAAACATTTTGATTTTAATATTAAAAATACATTAATAGGTCTTATAACAGGGTTTATAAATGGGGTATTTGGATCTGGAGGAGGTACTTTATTAGTTCCTATATTAAACAACATATTAAAGGTTGAAGAACACAAGTCCCATGCTACTGCATTGGCGATAATAGTTTTTCTTACAAGTGCAAGTTCTGTTGTATATATTTCTAATGGTACCTATGATCTTGAGCTTACATTTAAAGTGGCTGTAGGAAGTGTTATCGGTGGAATATTAGGAGCCAAGCTTTTGTGTAAAGTAACCGGGCGTTTTTTACGGATTTCATTTGGGCTTATTATGATTATTGCATCTTTAAGGATGGTGTTTTAGATTGCTGTATTTAATAGGATTTTTAGGTGGGATAATAGGTGGAATGGGTATGGGCGGCGGAACTATTTTAATACCAGCCCTAATCTTATTCCTAAATATTGATCCAAAGATAGCTCAAAGCATAAACTTACTTTCTTCAATTCCAATGACAATATTTGCATTAATGGTTCATATAAAAAATAAAAACACTATTTTAAAACTTATAATTCCAATTGCAACCTTCGGTGTTATTGGTGCTGTTATTGGTTCTCTAGTAGCTAACCACCTTTCATCAGAACTACTTAGAAAAATATTTGGAGTATTCCTTTTATCCATAGGATGTTTAGAGATTTACAAAGGTATAAAATGCCCTCCTAAATCTTGTAAATGTAGTTTTAAGAAAATAAAAAAATGAGTTCTAATAAATAGAACTCATTTTTTTATTTACATGTTTTGGTAAGATTGTAATAATCTTATATAATGATTAGCTTCTCTTAATACATGATCTCCAAGAAGTGGAAGTATTATAGATCTTATTTTACAACTTGCAATCCCCTCTGTTCCTGCTTGTTTGAAGTTTCTAAGTTGAATAGTTTGATTTAATGTTTTATTTGTAATACTATTTATCGTTGCATTCATCATATTTTTTGCATCTTCTATTAAATCCTCAAAATCATCTGCAAATTCATCTGCAGTTTCAATTAAGTTATTTTCAGAAGGATCAAGTAGTCCCCTTATAAATAGTGCATGTTCCATCATTATTTGATCCCAGAATAACTCTGTTTCTCTAGCATCTTTAGAATCAATATCAACTCTATTATCAAGATCTTCCACTAATGAAAGATATAATTTTGCCTCACGAAGTATATGTTCAATAAGTAATGGGTAGTTAACTGTAAACAAGTTACAAGATAATACTCCATCTAATAATCTTTCCTTAAAACCAATAAGTCCCTTAAGTAATCTCTTTGCATTGTCATTAAGTTGACCTACATAATTTACTAAATTAGCGCTAACATTAGGATTATTTCCACTACGTAGCCTTGATTCTGATCTAGTTATATTTTGGTCTATTTCTATTCCTGTTAAATTTTGTGTCTTTTCTTCTGTACCTAATGTATAGTTAGTAATAATTTCTCCAGATTGTAAGACATTAGGTCTAATTATTCCATTACTAGCACTCACTGCAAATGATAGTAATTTTTCAAATTCCCTTTTGTAATGTTCTGCCTCATTAGCAAGGTCTGAGTTTTTAGGTGTAAATCCGGCCGCTAAAAAAATAGAGTGCTCCTTCATTATTCTTGCAAAAAATAGATGTAATTCAAGCGATAAAATAGCATACTTTTGATCGTTTATCATATTTCCTCCTAAAAATCAATTTTATATATAATATGCATTTAAATATCACTTAGTGAATAGAAAATTTAATTCTCTTAAGTTACAAATCAAAAATTTTGGCTAATATTTTAAGTAAAGTAAAAATCCTATAATTAATGCATTACATCTTTCTTTATGCTCATAATAATTAAATATCAATAAAAAGTTTACATATTAATACTCTAGTATATAAAAATAGAGTAAGTCAAAATACTTACTCTATTTGTTTTATAAGAATATCACTAAAATTATTTATGGATTTATTTTAGATTCTCCAATTAAAAAAACAACCGATGTACAATAAGCTAAAGTTATAATAACCTCTTATATTATAAGATTTTTAAAATGTAGAATTAGTGAATAAACCTAGATTAAAACTAGTTTTTTTATATGGCAATTTAATATATACTAAATTATTATTTGACCATCTTTTTCTGATAAATAAAATTCCTCACCTAATGTTATATCTGCCGTAGCACTAGTTATATCTGTCATTCTTGATGTAAGTGCATCAACCTCATTAAGTCTTGAATAAACTATCATCTCAACACTATCTTCATAAATAGTATCTTTTACAAAATACCCCATGTTCATTATCTCATTTTGTATTTTTCCAAGTTGATTGTAATCTATCTTTATTCTAACCTCTTTATACATAACCTTATCTATAATTTTACCAGCTTCAAGGCCTATCTTAGCACCTTTAGTATATGCTCTAACAAGTCCTCCTGCACCTAGCTTAACTCCTCCAAAGTATCTAGTAACAACAACTACCACATCCCTTAAGTCTTCTTTTTTTATAACTTCTAAGCTTGGTATTCCTGCTGTTCCTTGCGGCTCTCCATCATCACTATATCTTTGTATGTTCATACTTTTTCCCACTGTATATGCCCACACATTGTGAGTTGCATCCTTATGCTTTTTCTTTATTTCGTTTATAAATTCTACTGCTTCTTCTTCTGTTTTTATAGGCTTTGCATACCCTATAAAAGTTGATTTTTCTATTATAACTTCATCCATTCCAAATTCATGCAATGTTTTGTATGTACTCATAAAAGCCTCCATCTATCTAAATATTAGTTCTTAATTTACTAACTTTATTTTATACTTTTTATAATATATTATATCGAATAAGCTATTATAAATCAAAAAAGAAAGGGCTAAACCCTTTCTCTTATTTATATTTAATATATATTATATACTTGCACTAGTTTCAACTACTTCTTTTTTTAATTCTTTGTACTTTTTATAAGATATTTCTACTAATGATTTTTCCTTTTTATGTGTTAGTTGTTCTATAGCATCCTTTACCTTAAAGAATCCACCATCTAATAATTCTTTATTTAATACACAACTAGTATCTGATGTTTCCATTATATACCAAGTAACTGAGTTGCATACTTGTTGTTGTCTGCTTCTAGAGAAAAATTCATACATACTATCTCCGGCTACCCCTAAAACTTTTCCTTCTACACCTGTTTCTTGCTTTACACTTAATATTGCACTTTCTGTTTTTAGTTCACCATTAAATATTTTACCTTTTGGAAGTGTCCATTCTCCTCTATCGTTTTTTATCAAAAGAACCTTATTTGCATAAAATACTACTCCACCAGCACAATGTCTTACTATCATTTAAAACCCCTCCTATTTAACTTTCTATAGCATGTAATAAATTTTTAGATATTTTGCTTAAAAAGTAATGTTTCAAAGTTTTTATTAGATTTTCTAATGTTAGGTTTTTAATGTCTTATAGATAAATAACTAATTTGTTAATTATATGTAAAATATTTTTCCTTTATGTTAAGTTATTTATCTATATTTTCTAAATTATAAATAGCGTCTTCATATGCTCTTAATACGTAGTCTTTCTCAAATTGTTTTTTGCTTTTTAGTTGTTTTAACATCTTTAAGCTATTTTCATTTCCAATTTTAGCAAGTGCTTTTGCACAGTATTGTCTAGTTTGAGGATTGGTATCATATAATCCCCTTTGTAAGTACTCTCTACTTTTAGGTGATTCTATCTTCCTAAGGGCTGAATATGTTATCCTTCTTACGTCCGAATGTCTATGACTTGTAAGAGGATGTAGTAATTTTAGGAACCTATCATCCTTTAGCTCTCCTGTTGTCCAAATCAATATCATTAAGTCTTCTGCATTTTTTTCTGTCAGTATTCTTTTGTATAGCTTTCTTTTAAAGTCTATTAAATTTTCTTCACTTAGGCTACTTATAAAATCTAATCTGTCATTTTTGTTTTTCCCTAAAAATTTGTCTATTATGTCTTTTGATAACTCAATTTTTTCTTTTAACATTGATTTTATTTCTAGCTTTGCCTTTATTAATTGGTCATTTACCTCTGTAACTGATATATTTCTTATTTTACTGATTTGAGAAACTGTTTTAGATTCTTTGTATAGAAGATAAGTTATATAATGGTCCTCTAAGTTGCCTATATTGTCCCAACTTATATTCATATTATTACCTACTTTTCTAATATATACTCCTTATATATATTATAATCCTCTTCTAACAAATTAACATCAACTGTTATTCCATTTTCTACATATTCAAAATTTTCTACATTGTATTTATTTTTAAGTTTACTAAATATATCTCCTCTTTCATAAGGTAATAAAAGCTTAACTTGATATGTAGCTTCACTTAGGGCATTTTCTATAAGTTCTAATAACTTATCCATGTTCACACCTTTTTTAGCAGATATATATACTACATCATCTCTGTTTTTAGGGTATATATCTAGGTCTAATCTGTCTATTTTGTTATATACAAGTATTGTATTTTTATTATCTGCTCCTAATTCCTTAAGAACTTTTTCAGTTGTTTTCATTTGTATTTCATAATTTGAGTTTGTAGCGTCTACTACATGAAGTATTAAATCAGCATATTGAACTTCTTCTAGAGTTGCTTTAAATGCCTCTACTAAATCATGTGGAAGTTTACTTACAAATCCAACTGTATCTACTGCTAAAAATTCTTTTTTGCTTGGAAGTACTGCTTTTCTTAAAGTTACATCTAAAGTAGCAAACAGCATATCTTTTGCAAATACTTCTTTTTCAGCTTCATAATCTTTATGTGTTTTTATTAATTCATTTAATAATGTTGATTTTCCTGCATTAGTGTAACCCACAAGTGCAACTATAGGTATATTTGATTTTATACGTTGTACTCTTTGAGTTTCTCTTATTTTTTTAACTTCTCTAAGTTCACGTCTTATGTCAGCTGCTTTGTTAAGTATATTTCTCTTATCTATTTCTAACTTTTGTTCACCTGGTCCTCTAGTACCTATACCTGCACCAGTTCTACTCATTTGGCCACCCATTCCATATAATCTTGGAAGTCTGTAGTTTAACTGAGCTAGTTCAACTTGAAGTTTACCTTCTTTACTTAATGCCCTTTGTGCAAATATATCAAGTATTAAAGTAGTTCTATCTATTATTTTTATGCCTACTATTTCTTCTATATTTCTTATATGAGCACCTGATAATTCATCATTAAATATTACCATTGTAGCATCTAAAGATTCACAGTATGCCTTTATTTCTTCTACTTTACCTTTTCCTACATAAAATGCAGAATCTCTTGATTGCCTATTTTGAATTAAACTTCCTACAACTTCCGCTCCTGCAGCTTTTGCAAGTTCTTTTAATTCCTCCATTGATTCATTTATATCTATATCATCTGTTCTTTTTGCTGTAGAAGTTATATTAAGTCCTACAAGCAAGGCTCTTTCTTGTTTTTTTTCTTCTATATGTTCCATTATAACACCTCATTATCTTACTGATTTTCCAAAGATTTTAATGTTTTTATTATACCACTAATAGAAATATTTAGTATAATTATCTTAGTTTAATTAATTAGGAGGTTCGTCTCATGAGTGAAAATTATAAGTTTTTTAACCATAAAAATTGCGAGTATTTTCCTTGTCATAAAACTAATAAACCCGAGGAATTTAATTGTTTATTTTGCTACTGTCCTTTATACGCTCTAGGAAAAAACTGTGGTGGAAATTTTAGATATACAGACAAAGGTATAAAAGATTGTTCTCAGTGTCTACTTCCTCATAATAAAAACAACTATGACTATATTATGAGTAAATTTCAAGATATTATTAAAGTAGCTAGTGAAAAAGAGTAATATACTAAAGAGAGAGCATAATACTATTGCTCTCTCTTTCTTTTTAAAAGTCTATATATACCCTGAATAATTATACTAGATGCTAATATCAAACCTAATATCATCAAACCTGAATTCATAAAAAATTCTGCTGGCAAAATTTTTATAACAGGATCTAATATTGGATCAAATATCCAATAGTCATTGTCAAATAATAGCTTATGAAATACAACAAAGCTGCTATCAAAATCTATGACTATAGGTATAACCAACGCAACTGGCATAATTATTAATAATATTGATGTTAAATTTAAAAATCTTATATTTTTATTTCTTATGTTATAAACAATTCCTAATACAGAAATTATAAGACATACATTAAATATTTTATTAACATTTTGATATATTTCTCTAACTTCTTCAAAATGTATTTTACCTTCTTTTGAAGAAGTTAGAGTAGGCATTTCAAAATCATTTTCTTTTTTACTTGTAATATACTCTATTAAATAGTCATAATTTAACTTTATGTCTTCCTTAGACATATTAGTTAATTCTACTATATTAAGCTTATCTACATCATAGTAGTATAAAGGCTTAAAACCTACTGTAAATTTTATTACACCAGTTATTATTAATATGCTAAAGCACAACGAAAATATTATATTTATAATCTTTTTCATTAATCATACCCCTTAGTCTTATAAAATACTCTATTCTCTTAAATACATAATTATACTATTTTAGTTGTAAAGTCCTCTATATTCCATACATCATCAACTATATCACTATAAAACTCTGGCTCATGGCATACTAATAATACAGTTCCTTTAAATTCTCTTATAGCTTTCTTTAATTCATCTTTAGCTTCTACGTCTAAGTGGTTTGTAGGTTCGTCAAGAACTAATAAGTTTATATCTTTTAACATTATTTTACATAATCTAACTTTAGCTGCTTCTCCTCCACTTAAAACTCTCATTTGGCTAGTTATATGTTCATTAGTAAGACCACATTTAGCAAGATTTTGTCTTACTTCAAAGTTTGTAAGGCCTGGGAATTCCGCCCATACTTCATCCATTGGAGTAGCTGTGTTTTCTCTTGAGCTTTCTTGTTCAAAATATCCAACTTCTAAGTAATCTCCTAACTTAACTTCACCATCAAATGGTTTTATTATACCAAGTAATGTTTTAAGAAGTGTAGACTTCCCTATACCATTCATACCTTTTAAAGCTATTTTTTGATTTCTCTCTAGTGTAAAGTTTAATGGCTTTGTTAATGGTTCATTATATCCTAATACTAAGTCCTTTGTTTCAAATATAAATCTACTTGGAGTTCTTGCTTCTTTAAATCCAAATGTAGGCTTTATCTTTTCCTTTGGTCTTTCTAATATTTCCATTTTATCTAATTGTTTTTGTCTACTATTAGCCATTCCACGAGTTGCAACTCTCGCCTTATTTCTAGCTATAAAGTCTTCTAATTTCTTTCTTTCCTCAACTTGTCTATCATAAGCTTGTTCTTCTTGACGCTTTTTAATTTCATGAAGTCTCATAAACTCATCATAGTTACCTTTGTATCTATTTAATTCTCCACTTTCCATATGATATATAACATTACATGTATTATTTATAAATGGTATGTCGTGAGAAACTAATACAAAACTATTTTCATATTCTTGTAGATATCTTGTTAACCATACTATATGTTCTTCATCTAGGTAGTTTGTAGGCTCGTCTAGTATTAATATAGTTGGATTTTCAAGTAATAATTTAGTTAAAAGTACTTTTGTTCTTTGCCCACCACTTAAATCAGTAACATCTCTATCTAACCCTATTTCTCCAAGACCTAAACCATTTGCTACCTCTTGAATTTTTGCATCTATCATATAGAATCCACTATTTTCTAATATTGTTTGAATCTCAGCTGTTTCTTCCATAAGCTTTGACATTTCATCGTCATTAGCTTCTCCCATTTTATCATACATAGCTAACATTTCTTGCTCTAAATCAAACATAGGCTTAAAGGCATCTCTTAATATATCTCTTATAGTTTTACCTTTTTCAAGTACTGTATGCTGGTCTAAGTAACCTACACTTACTCTAGATGACCACTTTATATTACCTGCGTCTGGCATAAGTTTTTTAGTTATTATATTTAAAAATGTTGATTTTCCTTCTCCATTGGCTCCTACTAAAGCTATATGTTCACCTTTTCTTAATCTGAATGAAACATTCTCTAGTATAGTCCTCGCTCCGAAACCATGACTTACATTTTCTACTACTAGCATTTTCACACCTCTTTTGTTATTTTATCTTTACATTCTATAATATAATATATTCTTTTTAAAGTTAAATCAAGTAAATAGCAAACCTTTAGCATCTATAAAAAAAGAATGCTCTTTTATGAAAATTCATACTAGAACATTCTCTTCTTTAATTAGTTTAAATGCATTACATCTTCAAAAAACATTACCATACATCCTGCAGTAGTTCGTTGAGCTATATTTATACTTTTTACTGCTATCAAATAAAATTTTGTATTTAAGTCAGTGACATTTTTATACATATAGTCAACATTTAAGGCATACATTGAATTATAATCAGCATATTCTTTTATACTATTTAATAAAATAGGCTCTTCATGTGCTTTAAATCGCTTTATTTTCTTATAGTTATTTTTTACATACACTTCAAACTGTCTATGATTATCTAAAAGCCTTCCTTTAGCATGTTGTGGTATTGTCAAATCTTGTATTATATGACACGCTGCTCCAAAGAAAAACATACTTCTTGTGTAATTACCTGCCTTAAAATATTTCTTTGCTTTATCGTAATATCCTATAGCTACTGTTAGAGCATTATCTTCATACCCATACTTACCTTTACCTTCTTTTGGATTATAAAAATGGTGGTATGATTTAAAGTCTTGATCTGCCCATACAAGACCTCTTTCTATATCATTTACATATTCCTTAAAAAAATTATATATTTCATAACTTCCTTCTTTTTTTAATATTTCTAGTGAATTTTCATTTATAAATAAATGTACTTCACAAGTTGTTTTTATTATACTTTTTTTTATTGGATTTACAAACTTAAAAGTATTTGTTAGTGCTTTGGCATAAACACCTTCTATTTTTTTTTTCATTGTCCTCACCTAATCTAATTAGTCAAAAAATACTCTTCCACCCCGTCAGCTACACTTTGCATAAGCTTTCTTTGATATTCTGGATTTGACATCATCTGATCTTCACTATGATTACTTAAGAATCCCATTTCTATTAAAATTACTGGTACCTTAGACCAATTAAATCCTGTCAAATCATTTCTTTCAAATATACCATTTATATTTATACCATCATTTTTCATCTTTTCCTGTACTAAATTTGCACACTTACTACTTTCTTCGTATATTGAAGTTGTATATTTACCATCCTTAGCTGGTATTAAAATCGACGCTCCTGTTTTTGATGGATTACTTATACTATCTGCATGAATTCTAATTACCATTTTGGCATTTTTATCATTTGCTAACTGAGCTCTTTCTGCATTGCTTATATTAACATTATGAGATTCTCTAGTCATCACTATATTGTATCCTTTACCCTCTAATATATGCTTTAAAACCATGGATGCTTCTAAATTTAATATGTATTCTGGTTTTTTTGTTGAAACACCCGTCGCACCAGATGACACTCTTGCCTTTGTTTGACCCGAACCAGGAGCTACCTGTTCTGGCCTTCTATCTCCTTTTTCTTGGTGTCCTGGATCTATGCATATTAATATTTCTTTTTGATCAGCTTTATTCTTTTCTTTTGTACTATTGTCATTAACTTTATTATCTTTTGCTTCTTTTTCATCATTAGATTGTTCATTTTGTTTTATGATGTTACCTATTAAACCTGTCCCTTTATTTAAATTGCTCATTGGGTTTGAAGTAAATATTATTATAATTGCTATGGTCATTATGGATAATACTAATATTCTATATTTTTTCAACTACATACACCTTCCTAAATTTCAATTTATATTAAAACTAATATCTTTATATATTTTTACATTAAATGTACTCTTATATTCATTTTTAGTTAAATATTACATATTTTACTTTTTGAAATTTTTTATACTTTTATATTATGGTTTTATTTTTTTATTGAACTCATATATATTTATATGACCTTTTATAGGAGGTGGTTATAAAAATGAATGATAAGTGTAATGATAAAAATAAGCCTAGACTATGTAAATTTGGTTATGTTGATTATATAGTGTTAGCTTCAACTATATCCATTGCCCTTGCAGAGGAGTTTGATACTCAAGATTTGAGTATCTTAGCTTCTTTTTTTGCAGTATTGTCTGATGAACTTGCTTTAATTTCATCAGTTGAAGCATGCTTTTCAGAAGATGACTCAGAACCAGTTCCATCTCCTATTCCAGATGTTGCTATAACTAATATACCTACTAAAAAAATTAGAAATAAATCTTATAAAAGGAAAGTTTATAAAAAAGTAAAAAGAAAAAACACTTAACAATTTTTGTATAAGTGTTTTTATTTTTTTGTGAATATTTTTTATGTAAATACTTTAACTGTAATTATTTTTTATTTTATTTTTAAAATACCCTATATTATGAACTATAAATGAATACTTTTTATTTTTATTTTGATATTTGATTATGTATTTATATTTTAAAAAGTATTTTTTTCTAGGTTATTGATTAATTATTTATTTATGTAATCTAAAACTATATTGCTTCTATTTTACAAGGATTAAAAGAAAATTAGTGTGCAATATATTATTAAGGCACCAAAATCAATCAAGTATAGACAGAAAGAAGGTGTTTTATGTATAAATTTTTAGATTTAAAAAATAAAAGTTTATTAAAGTTAAAATTTATCTTATTTGTATCATTTTTATTATATTTTCTCTCAACTAATTTAATTTATTCACATTCTATCCCAAAAGATGAAGATTACCTAATTCCTATGGGAAATCTAATCCAGATAGATGCTGAATTAGAAAATTTAGTTGTTAAAAATTTTATTGAAGGTTCTTCATTTTGTGTGGGAGATTCAATTTTAAAAGTTAATGGAACTCAGGTTAATAGTTACAAAGATTTTACAGATTTATTATCTAATTTATCTACTAAAGATGATGTAGTTGTTCTTGTAAAAAGAGGCGAAAATACTTTTTCATTTAAAACTACTAAAAATGAATTAGAAAAGGTAAATTGTAACAACTATATAAGTGGATTTGCTACACTAACTTATATAAATCCTAAAACAAATAGATTTGGAGCTGTCGGCCATCCTATAAGTATTGGTTTAGCAAGAAAAGTTCCTATCAAAAATGGTAATATATATACTACAAAAGATTTAACTATCGACAAGTCATGTAGAGGTCATGTTGGTTGCATTAATGCTGTAAGAAAAGATGTTATTGGTGAGTTTACCCATAACTCAGATTTTGGTATAAAAGGTGAAATAGCTACATTTAAAGATTCTTTGTTAAAACCTTATAAAGTTGCTTCTTTGGATGATGTTAAACTAGGAAAAGCTCAAATAATCTTACAAACTGGTTCTTATACAAAAGATGCATTTGATATACAAATAGTTGATATACAACTTCAACATTCTCCTAAAGCTAAAACTTTTAAAATAAAAGTAGTAGATAAAGATTTATTAGCTCTTACAGGTGGTATTGTTCAAGGTATGAGTGGAGCTCCTATTGTTCAGGGTGATAAAATTATCGGAGCTGTATCACATGCTATTGAAAACAATCCTGCTCTTGGATATGCAGTTTATATAAAGTGGATGAATGAAAATTAATGTAAAGATAAGTCAGGTTAATCCTGGCTTATCTTTATATTTAAGGAGATACATTTAGTAAACCTTTTTCTGGTAAATTAATAAAGCTATTTGGTACATCTCCTACTATTATAGTTTCACATATAGGTACTTTAGCTTTAACTTCTTTAGTTGATGTTGTAAGTGGTATTACTACTCTTACTTGTGTCTTAACTTGAAGATATATTGTATGTCTAGTTTGATTTATACCAGATGATTCAAACTTAGTTTCAAAATCTACTGATACTGTTCCTATTGGTTCAATAGATACCTTAATTTGAGGACCGTATTTAGCAAGTATGGGACTTTTAAGAGCTGTTCCTATAGGTATGTATGCAGTTGTTGATTTTACCTTTTTTAATTCTTCTTGAATTTCTAAAGCAACATCTGAAGCTATTTGATTCATCATTATAGTGTTGGCTTGAATCATAGTTATTTTTCCCTGAGAATCCATATTTGTATTCATTAAATCTGAATAATTAATCTTATCTTTTACAATGTCTCCAACAGCTTTATTTATAGATCTGTTTGCCAGTTCTATTGCTTTTGTTTCTGCAAGAACTGTTATTGTTGGTCTTAAATTTTTATCTACATATATAAAGCTTCCTATTAATATAGATAATATAGATATAATTAAAAATATTATTAGTGGTTTTTTAATAAAGCTATTTTTAAAATCATATCTATTTTTATTCAAAATATCACCCCCATAATATTTTATGCAAACAAAGTATCACATATTTTTTATATTATTAGATAAAAATAATTATTATTAAAGTTATAATAATTTTTTAAATTATATAATTAATAACATGTTTGTTTTGGAAGTATTTTGCAGATTTTTAGTATATATAAATTATGACTATTTTATTCTGTAATTAGAAAATTTCATATATATATGGTATAATATTGCATTAAGTAAGGAGGTTAACTTAATGAATAATGATAATAATGAAAATAGAAATAAAATAAGAAGAAAGAAAGCAAGTTCTTCTTCTTCAACAGCTACTCGTAATTCATCTACCACTCGTAGTTCATCTACTTCTCGTGGTTCATCTACTAGTAGCTCAAATAAAAAAACTAAACCAAAAAAGAAAAAAGATAAGTTTAAGACTCTCAGGTCTATTTTGGTAGTTTGTTTAGTTTTATTAGTTGCTGGAGTAGCCGTTGGAACTGGTGTAGTCTTTGCTTCATTAAGAAACGCTGAGCCAATATCAAAAGCTCTTTTAGAAGAAAAGACTTATCAAACAACGCGTATATACTATGCTAATAATGATCTACTTTCTAATGCCCCTAGTGTAAATAAAAAGCAACCTGTACCTCTAAAAGATATGGGTAAATATCTTCCTAAGGCAATAGTAGCTATAGAAGATGAGCGTTTTTATGAACATGGTGGAGTAGATATAAGAGGATTGCTAAGATCTGTAGTAAAAACTCTTACTGGAGATAAGCAAGGTGGTAGTACAATACCTATGCAGGTATCAAAAATGTTACTAACATCTACTGAACAAAGCCTTCCTCGTAAAATAAAGGATATATACTATGCTCATGAAATGAGTAAAGTCTTAAGTAAAGATGAGATATTAGAACTTTACTTAAATAACTTCTTCGTTGGTAAGGGTCTAGCTGGTGCTGAGGCTGGTGCTAGAGGATATTTTGATAAAAAAGCATCGCAACTTACTCTTGGTGAGTCAGCATTACTTGCAGGTTCTACTCAAAACCCGTCAAGATATTCAGCTTATATTACTGCTAAGTTAGAAGGTAATGAAACTAAGGATGATGTTGCAAATAGATTACTATTTTTCATAAATACTCCTGATGATACTCTTGATGATCCTACTCCAATGGAATTAGATATGGTTGAAAAGTTAAATTCTTGGGGACTTATTCCTAACGATGATACTTACAAGCAATTAAAAGCTGGTACTATGGTTGTTAGAAAAGCTGTACCTAATCCTAAGGCTAAAGAAAGACGTAATATTGTTTTAGGTAAAATGCTACAAACTGGAGCTATAACACAATCAGAATACAATGAGGCTGTGGCTGAGGAAATAAATATAAAACTACCTAAGCCTAAAGAAAGTGTTTCTTCTTCAGTTGAGGATTTAATAGAATATAAAGTTATAGATGCTTTAGTAGCACAAGGTAATACTAAAGACGAAGCATATAATATGTTCTATAATGGTGGTTTAAAGATACACACTACTATAGACCCTAAAATGCAAAAAATATTAGAAAAAGAATATGATAATGATAATAACTTCCCTGGTAGCCGTCATAGCAATGGAATGACTCAACCTCAATCATCTATGGTTATATTAGATTATAAAACTGGTGAAATAAAAGCTTTAGTTGGTGGTAGACATATAACAGGAAGAAAAACTCTAAATAGAGCTACTACTCCTCAACAACCAGGTTCAACTATAAAGCCATTATCAGTTTATACACCTGCTATAGATACACTTAAATTAACTCAAGCTACTGCATTAAGTGATACTACTGCAAATCTTACACCTTATAAGTTTAAGGAAAATAATAAGTGGAATCCAAATACGACTACTCCTGGTAAAGATATCATGAGTTTACGTAAAGCTTTAGCTTACTCATCAAATACTATAGCTATAAGAACTGCCGAACTTTTAGGTGATTCTTATAAAGATTGTGTTGATATAATGATGGATTACTTAAAGAATTTTGGTATAACAACTTTAGTTGATAGTAATACTGCAAATGCAGAAAGTAATGATAGAAGATTCCCAGCATTAACACTTGGAGGTATGACTCATGGTATATCACCTCTTGAAATGGCTTCTGCTTATGGAACTTTAGCTAATGGCGGTGTTTATATAGAGCCAACTATATTTACAACTATAACAAGTTATGATGGACAATTAATAGTTAAAAATACTCCTGAACAACACAAAGTTGTTGATCCTGATGTTGCTTACGTAATTACTGATATGCTAAAGGCAGTTATAACTGAAGGTATCGGTGGTAAAGCTGCTATACCTGGTGGAATGCCTGTTGCTGGTAAAACAGGAACAACTAATAAAGCCTTAGATGCTTGGTTTGTTGGTTACACTCCATACTACGTTGGTGCAACTTATATAGGTGATGATGCAGGTAGAAAAAATCCTACTACAGGAGAATTTATACCTCGTGAAAGTGTTGAAGGTGGAAGTGGTTCGGCAGCAAAACTTTGGTCTATAGTTATGAGACAAATTCATGAAAACTTAAAGAAAGTTGATTTCAAAGTTCCTGATAAAGTATACTTTGCTAAAATTAACTTAATAGATGGTGGAAGATCTTCATCTGGTGTTAAAGCAGCATTTATAGATGGAACATCTCCAACTAAATATACTTCTAGAGCCAATGCTGTAAAGCCAAAACATGAAGAATCTACTACACCTCCTGAAAACCAAAATAATGAAGGTACTGTAGATAATAATACTACTCCTCCTGCTGATAATGGCGGTGGAAATACTACTCCTCCTACTGATAATGGCGGTGGAAATACTACTCCTCCTGCTGATAATGGTGGCGGAAATACTACTCCTCCTGCCGATAATGGTGGCGGAAATACTACAACTCCTCCTCCTAATAATGGCGGCGGAACTGCAACTCCTCCTCCTAGTAATGGTGGTGGAAATACTACTCCTCCTGCCGATAATAGCGGTGGAGCTACTAATCCAGCTAGTAATCCAACTGGACAATAGTTTAATATATATAAAAAAGACTATTCTCTATTTTGAGATAGTCTTTTTTTATTTATGCCTTATATTATAATATTTTATATAACTTAAATTATTAACTTATATACATTTATTAATTTTAAGGTTTAGCTTTTGGTGTAAAAATAAGTGCCATCATATATCCAAAAAATATAGCTCCTGCTATTCCTCCTGCAGTTGCAATTGTACCTCCTGTGAATATTCCCATAAACCCATCAGTCTCTATTGCTTTTTTTACGCCATTTGCTAATGAATATCCAAATCCTATTATAGGTACTGTCGCTCCTGATCCTCCAAACTTAACTATAGGTTCATATATCCCTAAAAATGTTAAAATTACTCCGCTAGTAACATAAGATACCATTATATAGGGCATTTGTACTTTAAAGTAATCAAGAAGAATCTGACCAATAAGACAAATTATTCCTCCTACTATAAATGCCCTTACATAATCCATAAGCATATTTAATCACTCCTTATTTTCAATAATTACTGCATGAGCTACACAGGGTATTGTTTGTTTTTGTAAAGTACTAGTTGGTGATAATAAAGCCCCTGTTGATACTAGCATTACTTTATTGAATTCTTTATTTTTAAGTTTTTTGTAAATATATCCACAGAAAACAGTAGCTGAACATCCACATCCACTACCTCCACAGTGTACATCTTGTTTTTCCATATTAAACATTTCTATTCCACAATCCATATATACTTTTGATATATCAAGTCCCCTTTGAGCTAATAATTCTTCTGTTATTTCTTTACCTAGTTTTCCCAAATCTCCTGTAGCTATTACATCAAAGCTATTTGGGTCATCTTTTGTATCATTAAAATATGAGTATATAGTATCTACTGCTGCAGGAGCCATAGCTGCTCCCATATTATTACCATCATCTATACCCTTATCTATTACTTTTCCAATAGTTACATGGGTAACCTTAGGCCCTTGCCCTTTTGGAGATATTAATACACTACCTGCACCAGTAACGGTCCATTGAGCTGTCATAGGTTTTTGATTACCAAATTCTAGAGGAAACCTAAATTGTCTCTCTGCTGCACAAAAATGACTAGATGTTCCAGATAGTATCAAGTCTGCAAATCCTCCGTCTATAAGCATAGAGCTTATACACATACCTTCTGCCATAGTAGAACATGCTCCATATATTCCTATAAATGGTATAGATAAGTCCCTAGCAGCAAAAGATGCAGGAAATATTTGATTGAGCAAATCTCCACCTATCATATAATTTATATCTTCTAATTTTTTATTAGCTTTTTCACATGTTTTTTTCATAGCAGTTTTTACCATATCACTTTCTGCTAATTCCCATGATTTTTGACCACATAAGTCATCCTCAAGTATAATATCAAAATATTCTCTTAATGGTCCTTCTCCTTCTTTGGGACCAACAACTGAACTAGCTGATATAATAGTTGGCTTATTTTCTAGTTTTACTGTTCTATTTCCAATTCTTTTACTTTTCATATTTTAGTCTCCTTATTTTATAAGATTGAAAATATAGTATATAAATCCACATAGAATAGATGAGCCTATTCCATATACTAATACTGGACCTGCAATTTTAAATAAGTTTGCTCCTACTCCAAGTACATAACCTTCTCTTTTAAACTCCATAGCAGGTGATACTATAGAATTTGCAAATCCTGTTATAGGTATAGCTGAACCTGCACCTGCCCTTTTTCCTATAAGGTCATACACACCAAGACCTGTTAATAAAGCTCCTATAAATATCAAAGTTATTGATGTAGCGCCTGCTGCATCTAGTTTACCAAGCCCTACAAAATTCATATAAAAATCATTTATACCTTGTCCTATTACGCATATTATTCCACCAACTATAAATGCTAATATATAGTTTTTCGCGTATGTTGGTTTTGGGCTTTTTTCTTCAACATACTTTTTGTAATTTTTATCCATAAATTAACCTCCTTGAATTATAGACCATCCTATTAAAGATCCAATTACTTTTCCCACAAGCATTGCTATAATTATATATTTTAAATACAAAGCAGGTATTTTTAATCTTCTTGCAACTACAGGTATATAATCTAATATCTCTGTTAGGCCTGAACTTAAAAAACCTACGAATACTCCATAAGCAAGCCCTGCTACTAAAGCACCCATTTTACCTATGCGTATATTCATGCCTTGAATTGAAATTAAGCTTCCAAATAAAGTTCCTATAACCAGTAGACTTTCATATGCCCCTATAAATTCTTTTGTCTTACTTATTTGTGCCATTCTAGGTATTATACCTACAAGTATTAGTAAAGAAACTACTCCTGACCCAACAACTACTCCTGATGATATTCCAAATATTATTAAAAATAATTTCACAAAATACCTCACTGTTTTTTTCTTAGTTGATTTTCTATTTCTTTATTTAATGAAACCATCTTTAAATCTAAAGGACTAGGCTCTCCTCTAGAATAATTTGGTATGAATTTATTAAAAAATAATGCTACGCCAATTCCTATACCAATTGAGTATGGTATTTGAAAATATGGCATATAAGACTTTGCATCTTTTGTGATTGCATTTACCATCATAAATTGCGAATGAGCCATATTTACATCTGCATGAAAGTTCATTATTCCCATTATAGAACCCATAAGTACTACTACTGCTACTATGAAAACTCTTATGTATTTAGTTCTATCTTTTTTGTAGCTGTCAAAGAAGATTATTATATCTTCAGGTTTCAAAAAATTTAACCTTAATTTTGGAAACCTATTATTTACTTCTTCTATAACTTCACCTAAATGTATTACATCATATTTAGATGTATTATTGTCGTAGCTTCTTAAGCA
The DNA here is from genome assembly GCF_900002575.1 of Romboutsia hominis. Lineage (NCBI taxonomy): Bacteria > Bacillati > Bacillota > Clostridia > Peptostreptococcales > Peptostreptococcaceae > Romboutsia > Romboutsia hominis. Next base: position 2,508,785 of record NZ_LN650648.1, read on the forward strand.
TATATCTTTTATTTTCGCTTCATAAGCCTCTGGATAGATAGTATATATTTCACCTAAATAAATCTCTTTTTTTGATATGTTAAAAGGTTTTATACTCTTAGGTATTAAGTAAATATCATCCATATATAATACCTCCTTCTTACTTTATTATTTGTTTAAGCTAATAAAATATTCTAATATATTAAAACTTAAGCAACATTTATATAAATTTTAACCTAGGTTGTTTTTACCTATAATTTATTTCAAATAAAAAGCACCCACTAAACAAATATTTGTCTATTGGGTGCTTTTTATTTTTATTAACTAATATATGATTTTAATTTAGCTAATACTTTTTTCTCTATTCTAGAAACTTGTACTTGAGATATATTTAACATATCCCCAATTTCACTTTGAGTTTTATCTTCAAAATATCTAAGCATTATTATCTGTCTTTCTCTTTTTTCTAATTTGCCTAAAACTTCTTTTAAAAGAAGATTATCTATTACTTTCTCTTCTTCACACTCTCCCTTTAAGCTAATCTTATCTATTAAGCAAATTGGATTTCCTTCTTCTTCATGTATAACTCCATGTAAATACTCTACAGAAAAATTAGATTCCATTGCCATAACTAAGTCTTCTTTTTCCACTTCTAATACATTAGCTATTTCTTCTATACTTGGTTCTCTTCCTAGTTTCTTACTAAGTATTTCGCTTTGTGTTTTAGCTTTTATAGCTATTTGCTTTAAAGACCTAGATACTTTTACCATTCCGTCATCTCTTAGATATCTTTTTATTTCTCCTAATATCATTGGTACAGCATATGTAGAAAACTTTACATTAAACTTAGGATCAAACTTATATATAGCCTTTATTAAACCTATTGATCCTAATTGAAATAAATCATCTCTATCATAACCTATATTTAAAAATTTAGTTACAACACTTCTAACTAATCCTAGATTGTTAGTTATTAGTATTTCCTTAGCTTCCTCATCTCCATTTTGTGCTTTATCTATTAATTTTAATGTTTCTTCATGACTAAGCAATACTCTCTTTTCTTCTTTTATTGCAATTATCCCCATAATAAAACCTCTATTCTTTTGGACTTTATTGTGGTAAGTTTATCTTTTTAGTCATTACAATTTTAGTCCCTTCACCCTTTATTGAACTTACCCATACATCATCCATAAAGCTCTCCATTACAGTAAATCCCATTCCTGATCTTTCAAGCTCTGGCTTTGATGTGTAAAGTGGTTGCATAGCCATTTGAACATCTTCTATACCATTACCTCTATCTTCTACTACTATTTTTATAGTATTTCCTTCTATTTCACATCTTAAATATACGAATTCTTCTTCATTTTCATCATATCCATGAATTATTGAATTGGTTACAGCTTCTGATACTGCAGTTTTTATATCTGCTAGTTCATCTATAGTCGGATCTAATTTCGCAGCAAATGAAGCTACTATAACTCTAGCAAAACTTTCATTCTCAGATTTAGCAGAAAATTTAACTTCCATAATGTTCTTCATTTTGTATTCCCCCTTATATAGAACTTACTACTTCATCTGTATTGTTTATGTCTATAATTTTATTCATTCCAGATAAATTAAATACTTTCTCAACTCTTTCATTTGCATTTATTATAGATACTTTTCCACCTTCAGCTGATATTTTTTTGTATCTACCTATAATTACACCTATCCCTGATGAATCCATAAATTTAATATTTCTAAAATCAAATATTATGTTTTTTATAGGCTTAGATAGTAATATATTATCTATTTCATCTCTAACCTCATTTGTTATATGGTGGTCTAGTTCTGTAAATACAAACTCTATTGTTAGAGTTTTTTGTTCTAAGTAGTAGTTTATCATTTGTATCCCCCCTGATTATTGAGTATATTAACTCTTAATCAATTCTATTATATTTACTTTTTATCCTTCAACAAAATTTAACTACTTTTGTTTTATTATGTCTTAATCAACATCAGACATAAATTATATAATTAATGATGTTAAATGTTGGCAATCCACATATTTATTATTTACATATTTTTTATTAATATACATTTTTTTCTATTAATTTATTTATCTTTATATAAAGTAATAATTAATAGAAAATTTTTGCATATAAAAAAGCATAGCTTTTGCTATGCTTTTTATCTATCTTCTTTTGTTGTTTGCTTTTTCTATGTTTATCTTGTTACCTTTTATTTTTATATCTTTCATCTTTTCTAATACTTTTTTAGCATTTTGCTTAGGTACTTCAACGAAAGTATATTTGTCATATATATCTATAGTTCCTATAAGTTTTCCTGGTATCCCAACTTCTCCAGCTATTGCACCTAATATATCTTTAGCTTGAACTCTTTGGTTTCTACCTACATTTATAAATAATCTAGCCATACCTTCTTGAGCCCCAGTTGATCCATCTTTAGAACGCGCTTCTCTACGTTGTCTTGGTTTTTCTTCTACTATTTCTTCTTTAAGTTCTTCACCTAAAGCTAATTTTAAAAGTGCAGCAGCTACATCAACTGTAGAGTAATCTTCTTCTTGACAGAATGTTTCTAACCATTGCATTTGTTTAGTTAATTTACCTTGTTCCATAGTTGATTTAACTTCTTTGAAGAATGCACTTACTTTCTTTTCTTCAACATCAGCTATTGAAGGTATACCATGCTTAATTAACTTAGTCTTAGTATATCTTTCTATATCTTTCATCTTTCTCATTTCTTTTCCAAATACAAAACTGAAAGATATACCTTCTCTACCAGCTCTACCAGTTCTACCTATTCTATGAACATAGTATTCTTCATCTTGAGGAAGATCATAGTTAAATACCGCTTCAACATCATCAACGTCTATTCCTCTAGCTGCAACATCTGTCGCTACTAGTATGTCTATAGTTCCCCCTCTAAACTTATCCATAACTATATCTCTTTGAGTTTGCTTTAAATCCCCGTGTAATGCATCTGCAAAATATCCTCTAGCTTGTAATTCACTAACTAATTCATCTGAACCTCTCTTAGTATTACAGAATACTACTGATAATTTTGGATTATAAACATCTATTAATCTACATAATACTTCTAATTTATTTGCAGATCTTGTTTCTATATAATATTGCTTTATATTAGGCACTGTAAGTTCTTTTCTAACAACTTTTATGTGCTCTGGATTTTTTTGGTATGCCTTTGTTAACTCTAATATCCCTTTTGGCATAGTAGCTGAGAAGAATACTGTTTGTCTATCTTCTGGAGTTCTACTTATTATAGTTTCTATATCTTCTCTGAACCCCATATCTAACATCTCATCCGCTTCATCTAATACAACCATCTTAACATTATCCATTTTTAATGTTTTACGGTTTATATGGTCTATAACACGACCTGGAGTTCCTATTACTATTTGAACTCCCCCTTTTAAAGACTTTATTTGTCTATCTATTGGTTGCCCACCATATATAGGTAAAGTTTTTATTCCGTGCATGTATTTAGATATTTTTCTTATTTCTTTAGAAACTTGTATTGCAAGTTCTCTAGTAGGACAAAGTACCACCGCTTGTAAACTTTTGTCCTCTGGATTTATAGTTTCTAGTATTGGTATACTGAATGCTGCTGTTTTTCCCGTACCTGTTTGTGCTTGACCTATAACATCTTTACCTGATAATACAACAGGTATAGATTGAGCTTGTATTGGAGATGGCTCTTCAAACCCCATGTCCGATATAGCTTTTTTTATATCATCACTTATTGGTAAGTCTTCGAATTTTATTGTGTTCATATATTATTTCCTTTCCGTTATCTAATTATATTAACTTATCTATTATATATTTAATTCGAATAATATGCAATTAGTATTTTATCCCTTACTCATCTATAATATTCAAGATAATACAACTTGTTTTATACCATTAAGCAACGATATATATATAATATAATGTAGCCATATATAAAAGATATGTTGAAAGCATTAGCATTCCCTGCCATCTATGTAATTTATGTTTTTTAATAGTTGGTATTATTAAAATCAAAAGTAGAGCTATCATAAAAGGAAAATCTATTTTTGCTGTTTGTGCCAAAATTGGTATATCATTTGGTATTGCTGATATTCCTATTACAGATACTATATTTAATATGTTAGCACCTAATACATTTCCCACTGATATAGCATGATGCTTTTTCCTTATAGCAGTTATTGATGATACTAATTCAGGCAGTGACGTACCTAGTGCTATTACAGTAAGACTTATTATTCCTTGTGGTATGCCTATAATTTCTGCTATTTTTATCCCATTATCTACTAATAATTTTGAGCCTAAAACCATCATTACTAATCCAAGTATAAAAAAGACAGCTATTTTCAATGTTTCCTTTATATTTATACTTCCTCTATTATAATTTTTACTTAAGTCTGTTTTACTATCTTTTTCTACACTTTTATAATTTGTATACATATATACTAAAAGCATTAAAAGAAGCAATAATGCATCTATTCTATTAATATTTCCATCTATACTAAGCAATATTGTTAAAAATACTGATATTAAAAGAATTATTGATTTTGAAAAAAACATATTTTTATCTACTTTAAATGGACTTATAAATGCTACTAACCCAAGTACTAAGCCTGTATTACAAATAATAGAACCTACTGCATTCCCTAGGCTCATTGTTGTATGCCCTTGTAAAGATGCTACTGTTGACACTGTTAACTCTGGAAGAGTTGTTGCAAAACTTACTATCGTAGCACCAAGTACCAATTCCGATATATTAGTCTTCTTCCCTATTATTACTGTATAGTTTATAAATATATCTGCTCCTTTTGTTATTAATATAAAACCTAAAATAAATAGTATAATAATAAATAACATAATATCCCTCCCCTATATAAGATAGATATTCATTATTTGGACATATATACTATTTTTTTATTTTTAAATTTTTTTGTTTTAGCATAAAAACACTTGGGTATTATATGATTATAAGGAAAACAAATTCAGATTAAATTTAAAAATTATCGACAATATTTATGCGAAAGGTTGTATACAAAATACCTTTTATATGTTATTATTATATTGTCTAAAAATTATCTAGCTAGATTAATAATATAAATTTTTTAAATATTTAAATTTAAATAATAATATTAAATATTTAAATTTAAATAACAATAAATAACTTTACAAATTTTAAACCCTAACAAGGAGGCTATTCACATGAATGCATGGCAAGGATTTAAAGAAGGTAGATGGACTAAAGAAATAGATGTTAGAGGGTTCATCCAAGAAAACTACACTCCATATGAAGGAAATGATTCTTTCTTAGCTGGAGCTACTGAAAACACTAAAAAATTATGGGAAGAAGCTATGGCTCTTTTCAAAAAAGAAAGAGAAAATGGCGGAACTTTAGACGTTGATACTAAAACAGTATCTATGATAGATGCTTATGCACCAGGATACTTAGATAAAGAATTAGAAACAATAGTTGGTTTCCAAACTGACGCACCATTAAAAAGAGCTGTTATGCCTTTCGGTGGTATAAAAATGGTTGAAAATTCTTGTAAGGCTTACGGATACGAATGTGATCCTGAAATAAGCGAAATATTTACTAAATATAGAAAAACTCATAACCAAGGGGTATTCGATGCTTACACTCCTGAAATGAGAGCTGCTAGAAGATCTGGTATAATAACTGGTTTACCAGATGCTTACGGAAGAGGTAGAATAATAGGTGACTACAGAAGAGTTGCTTTATACGGTATAGATAGATTAATAGAAGATAAATTAGCTCAAAAAGCTGAATACGAAGTAAGATGCATAGACGAAGAAGTTATAAGAGCTAGAGAAGAAATATCTGATCAAATAAAAGCTTTAGAAGCATTAAAGAGAATGGCTTTATCTTACGGATTCGATATATCTAAGCCAGCTACTAACTCAAGAGAAGCTGTTCAATGGTTATACTTCGGATACTTAGGAGCTATAAAAGATCAAAACGGAGCTGCAATGTCATTAGGTAGAACTTCTACATTCTTAGACATATACTTCGAAAGAGATTTAGCTAACGGAACAATAACTGAAGAAGAAGTTCAAGAAATAATGGACCACTTCGTTATGAAGTTAAGAATGGTTAAATTCTTAAGAACTCCAGAATACAACGATTTATTCTCAGGAGACCCAACTTGGGTAACTGAATCAATCGGTGGTATGGGTATAGATGGTAGAACATTAGTAACTAAAAACTCATTCAGAATGTTAAATACTCTTTACACTCTTGGACCATCTCCAGAGCCAAACTTAACAGTATTATGGTCTACTAGATTACCTCAAGGATTCAAAGACTTCTGTTCAAAAGTTTCAATAGATACAAGTTCTGTTCAATACGAGAACGATGATTTAATGAGACCATACTGGGGAGATGACTACGGTATAGCTTGTTGTGTATCTGCAATGAGAATAGGTAAACAAATGCAATTCTTCGGAGCTAGAGTAAACTTAGCTAAGACTTTATTATACGCTATAAACGGTGGTGTTGATGAGAAGTCAGGAGTACAAGTTGGACCTAAATTCGAAGCAATAACTTCAGAATACTTAGATTACGATGAGGTTATGGCTAAGTTCGAACCATTCACTGATTGGTTAGCTAACTTATACGTAAATACATTAAACATAATCCACTACATGCATGATAAGTACTCTTATGAAGCATTAGAAATGGCTTTACATGATAGAGAAATATTCAGAACTATGGCTTGTGGTATAGCTGGTTTATCAGTTTGCGCTGACTCATTATCTGCTATAAAACATGCTAAAGTTAAAACTATAAGAAACGAAGCTGGTATAGCTGTTGACTTCGAAATAGAAGGAGATTATCCAAAATTCGGAAACAACGATGACAGAGTTGACCAAATAGCTTGTGACTTAGTAGAAAACTTCATGAATAAAATAAGAAAGAACAAAACTTACAGAGATTCTTACCATACTCAATCTATATTAACAATAACTTCAAACGTTGTTTACGGTAAGAAGACTGGTAACACTCCTGACGGAAGAAGAGCTGGTGAGCCATTCGCTCCAGGAGCTAACCCAATGCACGGAAGAGATAACAGCGGAGCTTTAGCTTCATTATCTTCAGTTGCTAAATTACCATACGAGCATGCTCAAGATGGTATATCTAATACTTTCTCTATAGTACCAGGTGCTTTAGGAAAAGATATGACTGAAAGAGTAAACAACTTATCTTCAATGATGGACGGATACTTCTCTCAAGGAGCTCATCACTTAAACGTTAACGTATTTGATAGAGCTACATTAGAAGATGCTATGGAGCATCCAGAAAAATACCCTCAATTAACTATAAGAGTTTCAGGATACGCTGTAAACTTCATCAAGTTAACTAGAGAGCAACAATTAGACGTTATAAACAGAACATTCCACGGAAAAATGGCTTAATTTATAACATCTATAATCTTACATCAGATAGTTTAACAATTATCAAAAGTCAAAGTATATAATTTTTCAGAGTGTAAGTCTCATCAACTTACACTCTTTTTTTATTTATTTTAAAATCAATTATATATAATAACATTATAATCTAAAATTTTTTTACATTTATAGTTTGTATAGGTACTTACTGGGTATAATTAAAATATAAGGAATTATACATTACTTAAACAATATAGACTTTAAAGATATAATAATTTATAATATATTTAGATGATATTATGTATACAGTATATTTAAAACGCAATTTATAAAACGACTTAGAGGTGGATATTATGATAAAAGGAAGAGTTCATTCAATAGAAACATTTGGTACAGTAGATGGTCCAGGAATAAGATTTATAGTATTTATGCAAGGATGCCCATTAAAATGTAAGTATTGCCACAATAGAGATACATGGGATGCAAAAGGTGGAAAAGAATATACAACTGACGAATTAATCACTGAGGTGCTTAAGTACTCATCTTATATGAAATTCTCTGGTGGTGGTTTAACTGTTTCAGGTGGTGAAGCTACACTTCAACCAGAATTTGTAGCAGAATTATTTGCTAAAGCTAAGAAAAATGGTATACACACTTGCTTAGATACTTCTGGATTTGTAGATATAGATAAAATAGATCCAATACTTGATAATACTGATTTAGTTTTACTTGACTTAAAACATATGATAGATGATAAAGCTAAAGACTTAACAGGTGTAACAATACAAAAAACATTAAAGTTAGCTAAACACTTAGATGAAAGAAATATACCTGTTTGGATAAGACACGTTTTAGTTCCTGGTATAACAGATGATAGAGAAAACTTAGAGGCATTAGGTAAATTTGTATCTACTCTTAACAATGTAGATAGACTTGAATTATTACCATATCATACAATAGGTGTTCACAAATGGGAAAGTATGGGAATTGAATATGAGTTAAAAGGTGTTCCTGATGCTACTCCAGAAGATATTAAAAAAGCTAGCCAAGTTTTAAAAGAATTTGGTGTTGAGGTATTTAATAAATAAGCCCTTAAATTTCTTTGAATAATTTATATATAACAAAAAAGAAGTCCTAGGACTTCTTTTTTTTGTTATATATTTTAGAATTAGAATTCTAAATCTTCTACTTCTATGTTATCTATAGCATCTTGTATTAATTTTTCTACATCTAATGCATTTTCTGACTTTTCTATTCTCTCTAATCTAGGCTTAGTCACAGGTTTTTTAGGAGCAAATACTGTACAACAATCTTCTTCTGGAAGTATTGATGTTTCAAATGTTCCTATTTTTTGAGCTATATCAACTATTTCAGTTTTATCCATAGCTATAAGAGGTCTAAATACAGGTATACTAACTGATGCATTTGTGCAAGTTAGTCCTTGTATAGTTTGAGATGCAACTTGTCCTATACTCTCTCCTGTAACTAAAGCATCACAGTGTCTTTTTTCTGCTACTGCTTGAGCTATTCTCATCATAAATCTTCTTGATATTATAGTCATTTCTTCATCTTTACAATTTAGACCTATAGCTTTTTGTATTTCTAACATATTAACTTTATGAAGTCTTACTCTTCCACAATACTTAGCTAATATTTTTCCTAAATCTCTTACTTTCTCTTGAGATTTTTCACTAGTAAATGGATAACTGTGGAAATGTATACATTCTAGTTCCATACCTCTTTTTGCTACCATCCAAGATGCAACTGGTGAATCTATACCTCCAGATAATAAAGACATAGCTCTACCGTTTGTTCCAAGAGGTAATCCTCCATAACCTGGTATAGTATCGCTGTATACCATTACATGATTTTCTCTATATTCACAACGTATTCTAACTTCTGGATTTCTTATATCTACTGCTATTTTGTCTTTAACTTGAGATACTAAGTAACCTGCTATATCTCTACTCATTTCTTGAGAAGTAAATTTAAAGCTCTTATCTCCTCTTTTACTTTCTACTTTAAAGCTCTTTGCTCCTGCGTCTATTTTTTCTTCTAATACTTCTAACGCCAATTCCTTTAATTTAGTATAATCTTTTTCAGCTCTTATTGCTGGACATACTCCTACTATACCAAATACTTTTCTTACTTCTTCTGCAACTTCTTCATAATCATAGTCTTCTAAGTCTACATATATTCTTCCAAATTCTTTATAAACTTTAAATTCACCTAATGGCTTAAGCATATTTTTTACATTTTTTATTAACTTATTTTCAAATAAGTATCTATTTTTTCCTTTTACACCTATTTCCCCGTACTTAACTATTAATATATTATACAAATGTATCACCTCATATTTTGATTATCGTCTTCTTGTTGTTTTTCTTAAAAATTCAACTTCTTCTTATTATTTTTCTTAAAGATTCAACTTCCTCTTTAAGTATTTTTACAGCTTCTAAAATCTCTTCTTCTGTATTTAAATCTGATAAGCTAAATCTTATAGCTCCTTCTATTTCTTCATTAGTTAATTTCATTTGAGTTAGTACATGACTTCCTTTTTTCTTAGAAGAACATGCAGAACCTGTAGATACATACATACCTTTTTGCTCTAAGCAATGAAGTAACACTTCTCCTTTTATATCTTTAAATGAGATATTAAGTATATGACACACTCCATCTTCTGGAGAATTTATTTTTATATCTTCTATATTTTTAGATATTTCTTCTTTAAGTAAATTCTTTAAAGAAGATATTTTTTCTATTTTAGAATTTAAATCATCATTTATAATTTTTATAGCCTCGCCTAATCCATATATACCAGGTGCATTTTCTGTCCCTGCTCTTACACCGATTTCTTGTCCCCCACCAGTTAACATAGGTTTTATCCTGTTAGTTTCCTTTATATACATAAATCCTATACCTTTAGGCCCGTGGAATTTATGCCCACTAACACTCATAAAATCTATATTATATCTTGATGGTCTAAAGTTTATCTTAGAATATGATTGAACTGCATCTACATGTAAATAAACTTTGTCTTTTAATGACTTAAGGTACTTACCTATTTCTTGGATAGGTTGTATGGATCCTACTTCATTATTTACGTGCATTATAGTTACTAAGCATGTAGTAGGCTTTATAGCTTTTTTAAGTTCCTCTAAATCTATTTTACCTTCTCTATCAACATCTAAATATGTTACCTCACATCCATCGTTTTCTAAATCCTTTAATGTATTTAAAACTGATGGATGCTCTATACTCGTAGATATTATATGGTTTTTTCTTTTTTTATGTAGATTGACTACACCTCTAATTATAGTATTATTAGATTCTGTTCCTCCTGATGTAAAGTAAATTTCTTTATCCTTAGCACCTAAAGTTTTAGCAATCTCACTTCTTATGGCTTTTATATTCTTTTCTACCTCAACACCCTTTCTATGTAAAGATGATGGGTTTGCGTAATCATGGCTAAGTGCATAAACAACTTTTTCAATAACCTCACTATATGGTTTAGTTGTTGCACTATTATCTAAATATATTTCCATATTTTTCACCAGCTTCCTGTATTAAGTATTTATATAAATTCAAAATTATTCAAATATGTTTTATTTATTCTTTCCAATTTATAAATTATTTTATCAAATTGAAATAAAAATTTTATCTATTATATATTAACCTAAATAGACTTATTTATTATATCATATTTACGTTATTTTTTAAGGTTTAATAATAATATTACTAAATATATATTAAATATAATTGTTGTTTTATTTTATATATTCACTTATAATTTTAACTTAATAATTATAAATTATCACTATTTTGTAGAATTGTAATTTTTTTCAATATTTTTCTTTAAAGTATTGATTTTCATGTCGAAATTTGATAATATATAAACATGGTTATCCCCCTGATAACCTTAGTAAAATCTCTATTCCCAATACCCCTTTTAAATGAATATTTAATTCATTTAAGGCCTACTTCAGATCGGAAAAGAAGTAGGTTTTATTTTTATAATTTTCGTTTGACAATAAATTAACTTTCTTGAAAAGTATTGATTTTTATGTCGAAATTTGATAGTATATAGACATGGTTATCCCCCTGATAACCTTAATTAAAATCTCTATTCCCAATACCCCTTTTGAACGGATAAACTTTATATCCATTTTATCAAGTTGATAACGGAAATCAACTTGATAGCAAAAAAGAGCTTCCCCGAGCTCTTTTTTTTTATATAATAAAATATAAATTATTTTAATGAGTATATATTTTACTAAAATTTTTGACTTTGAATATTTTCTTATAAATTTTAAAAGTTCTTTATATACTAAGTATAATTTCATTTTTATTTTACATTTATCGTCTTTTTTTGCAATCCTCTAACTTTTTATCTATATTTCTATGAGTTTTACTTTCTTTTTAATAAATAATTAACTTTATTTAACATGCTTATATAGTTTTTTTTTGATATAATTTACTTATGATATATATGTATATATTTTTAAGGAGGGACATTCATGACTAAAAAGAAAAAAGTTGCTATAGTTTTCACAGGTGGAACTATATCAATGACTGTAGATAAAGAAATTGGAGCTGCTATTCCTACTTTATCTGGTGAGCAAATAATGTCTATGGTAACTAATATAGATAAAGTTGCTGAAATAGAAGTTTTAAACTTTGATGAAATACCTGGTCCTCATATGACTCCTGAAAGAATGATGGAGTTAAAGGATTATGTTAATGATTTACTTATTAGAGAAGATATATGCGGTGTTGTTATAACTCATGGTACTGATAGTTTAGAAGAAACTGCTTATTTCTTAGACTTAACTATAACTAGTATAAAACCTGTTATAGTCACAGGAGCTATGAGAAGTAGTTCAGAGCTTGGATATGATGGTCCAAGTAACTTATCTGCTGCTGTTTGTACTGCTATATCTGATGATGCTATAGGAAAAGGTGTTCTTATAGTTTTAAACAATGAAGTACTTTTAGCTTCTGAAGCTACTAAAACTAATACATTATCATTAAATACTTTTAAATCTTTAACATCTGGACCTCTTGGTATAATAGATTGTAACGAATTAGTTTTATATAAGGATGTTGTCAATAGATCTATAATAGATACAGATAAAGTTGAGTCTAAAGTTGCTCTATTTAAATCTGGAGTTGGTATGGATGATGAACTTATAAAATTCGCTACTGATAATGGATACAAGGGTATTGTCATAGAAGCTATGGGTAGAGGTAATATACCTCCTAAGATGTATGAAGGTGTAAAATATGCTAGGGAGAAAGATATACCTGTTGTAATAGTTTCTAGATGTCATTCTGGAAGGGTATTTGATAGTTATGGATACTTAGGTTCTGGAAGAGACTTAAAGAACTTAGGATGTATTTTTGGAGGAGAGTTACCTGGTCAAAAGGCTAGAATAAAGCTTATGCTAGCTTTAGGAAAAACAAATGATTTAGATGAGATAAAAGATTTCTTTGAAAAAGGTATATATTATTAAAACAAAAAAATAGGACTTTATAAAGTCCTATTTTTTGTTTATTATCTATATAAAATGTTATACCTACAACCAACATCTGTATAAGTAATACTAAAATAAATGTTATTATGAAATAATGATAAGCTAACATACCTATAAAGTAATTACTACTTATAACCATACTAACTATTATACTCATTATCATAGATATAGTAATTTGATATCTAATAAATGTATTTTTCTTATTCTTAATACAGTGCATAAATATCGTTCCAAATATTATAAATAGTATTATCGATATTATTTTTATCACTTGTAGGTTATTTGTATTTAAAATTCCATGTTCAAATATAAACTTATTATATCGCACATATTGCATAATTCCAGCATTTTTGTTAGTTAAATACTCTATTATAAAGATAGATACGGCTAATGCTATCTGAATAAATAATGTTAGACTATATGCTAATTTTCTTAATACTTTCTTACTCATACTCTCTCCTAATATATATTTCTAGTTACTTACCTCCAATCAAGTAATTTTGCTTATTGACAAGATATTTAAGTTATCTTATTTTATATTTGACTAAAGCTATATTTTATAAATTACATTTTTTATTGAACACACTTTATAATCTAAGGTTCTTTCTCCATCACTAAACTTAACTTTAACTAAGTTATTATTTTTTTGTACTATTGTACCTTCCTTAAATCTTTTATGATAAATTTTGTCTCCTATTGTTAAGCTTTCTATTTCTTTTTTAGTCGCTCCTTTAATATCATCTATAAATCTAGATTTAGATACTTTTTTTCCATATTTATTAGATGGAGAGCTTATATATATATTCTCCTCAGCTCTTGTTATAGCCACATACATAAGCCTTCTCTCTTCCTCAATCTGATTAACTTTTTTTTCTTCATCATTTATATCATAAGACTTTTCATGAGGAATAGTTCCTTCTGTAGCTCCTATTATATATACATTTTTAAATTCTAATCCTTTAGCACTATGCATAGTAGTAAATATTACTCCATCAGAATTTTGATTATTTTTATTTTCTATCAATTCTGACTTTACTCTTTCTATATGATCTAAATATTCTTGTATTGTATTGAAATTTGTAGCAGAACTTTCTAGTTCATTTAATATTTCTATTAAACCATTTGTCTTTATTTTTCTATTTGTACAATAATCTAGTATATATCTATCATAATCTAAACTTGTTCTTATATAAGAAATTGCATTTTTAGGATTTAATGTTTTTAAATAACTTAAATCTATATCCAAATCATTTATAGTCTTAACTTGTTTTGGATGAAGGTTACATTTATTTATTAAAGCATTTATAAAGTTTTTTTCATCCTTAACCATATTTACATGTTCTTTTGATATATATCTAAATGGTTTATTTATTATCCTAACCCAATCTTTATTTGAATCTGGATTTACGCCTATTCTTAAATAAGCTAATATATCCTGAGCTGCCCAATGATCATATATAGTAATTATCGAATCTTTCACTATAAAAGGTATTCTCATATCCATAAATACATCTACTAGCGCTCTTGATTGTATATTAGTTCTATATATTACAGCAAAATCAGTATACTCAACATAATCTTTTTTCATTTCTTCTAATATATCTTTAGCTATAAATACTGCCTCTTCTTCTGAATCATTAGGAGATATATATTTAACATTTCCACCTTCTCCTTGATGACATTTTATAACTTTTTCATATCTATTCTCATTTTTTTCTATCAATCTATTAGCTATATTTATTATTTCATCTTTTGACCTATAATTTATATCTAATAATACTTTTTTAGTTCCTTTAAAATATTGCTCAAACTCTAATAAAAAGTCTGGCCTAGCACCTCTAAATCCATATATACTTTGATCTTCATCTCCCACTACAAATATATTATTGTTAGGATTAGCTATTAGTTTTAGTACCTCAAACTGAACCTTGTTTATATCCTGGAACTCATCTACTAATATATATCTATATATTCCACGAACCATATCTAGTGCCGATTTATTGTGCTTTAATAAATGGTATGTCTTTATTAACATATCATCAAAGTCTATCTTATTATGTTGGTTTTTATGCTCTTCATATAGATTATAAGCTTTTAAAAATTCATCACTAGTTAATAGCTCTGATGTAAAGTCTCTAATATCCATCAATTCATTTTTTACATAGGATATTTCATTTATTACCTGTCCTATAGTTTCATCATCATCTGCATTTTCTATATTTAAGCTTTTCAATATGCCTTTTAGTAGTAGCCTCTTTGATTTTTCATCAAATATATTGTCTAAGCTATATTTCTCAAAGTACCTAAGTATTCTAAAAAATACAGAATGGAATGTTCCATACGTAACCTTATTCATTCTATGATCATTACTTAAACTTAACGCTCTATTTTTCATTTCTACTGAGGATGCTTTTGTAAAACTTATAGCAAGTATACTACGAGGGCTTATACCTTTATTTACTACCATATTTGCTATCCTATATGTTATAACCCTCGTTTTACCTGATCCAGGACCTGCTAATACCATACAAGGTCCATCTACATGTTCTACTGCAACCTTTTGATTTTCATTTAATTTATCTATACTTATCATAACTTACCACCTTGAAGTATTCTTTCATTAATCTATAATATAAATATAACTTTTTATATTAGTTATATAGCTAAACTATATTATAATATATAATTTCAAAAAGGAGAAATTTTATGGAAATCATAACTAATACATTAGATAATTTCGTAAATATTCCTTCAGATTCCTTCGTATTTGATATAGAAACTACAGGTCTTAGCCCTAAGTTTTGTAAAGTTATACTTATAGGAATTTTATTTAATAAAGATAATAAAACCATAATTAAACAATATTTTGCTCAAACTGAAGATGATGAAAAAGATTTATTATTAGCATTTATAAATGATATCAGTACCTTTGATACTCATATAACCTTTAATGGATTAGCCTTTGATATTCCATTTTTAAATTCTCGTTTTAATAAATATAATATTGATTTTGAGTTAAATAAAAATGATGATATTGATATTTTAAATATTGTAAGGCCATTTAAAGGCTTACTATCTCTTTCTGATTGTAAACTAAAAACTATAGAAAAATACATTGGTATATCTAGAGAAGATACTATTTCAGGAAAAGAAAGCGTAAAACTATACAAGGAATTTGTGTCTTCTAAGTCTGATGATTTAAAAAGCAAAATATTACTTCACAACTATGAAGATATATACTATTTAGGGTACCTTTATAAAATAAAAGATATATTAGAAGAGAAACTAAAGCCCATTGTAATTAACAATAAAGATTTATTCTTAAAACTTATACCATTATCCTTTAAGATAAATAATTCTAAATTAACACTTAAATATAATATATTTGATGGTAACAAAGTACCTATAAATATTTATAGCGATAATTACTCTATATTATCAGATGATAAGCACATTTTACTTAGTATAAGTTTGAATAAAGGTATAGATAAAGACAATAATATAGTTTTATTTTATCAATTAAATAAAATAATTCCCTTAAAAGTTAACGATAATTTTTTAGACTTAAATATTTATAACCTATGTGAGTATATAATAAAAAAAGAACTAAAATCTTTATAAGATTTTAGTTCTTTTTTTATTATAACTTAGTTATTACAATAATTTATAATTTGAACTATAACATATTATACAATTTTAATTTTGCGCTAAATTGACTACATCATCTAATACATTCGAGCATTCACATTGGTTTGCCATTATAGTTAAATAATCACCTGCCATTATCTTTGTTGAACCTTTAGGAATTATCTCAACATCTCCTCGAGTTATCCCTACTATTAAACAATTTTTAGGCCAAATTATATCTTTTACACATTTTCCATCTAAATCACTATTAATATGGACCACTGTTTCAAATAATGTCTTTTTGTTTACACCAGTCTCACATTCATATTCCCCACCTTCAAGAAGTCTTTCTAAAAGACTTTCATATATAGGATGAGAATTAAGTAAATCTGATGTCAATTGAGCTATTATTACAACTATCGAAAGTGGTAACAAATGATCAAGAGATCCCGTCATTTCTAGTATTAATATAATTGCTGTTATAGGTGCCTTTACTATTGCTGCAAAGTGACCTGCCATTGCTAGAACTACAAAGTTAATTATATAAGTTGATGGTATTCCCATATACATAGCACTTATAATTCCTACTATATTACCTACTATTGACCCTAATGCTAACAATGGGAAAAATATCCCTCCTGGAGCCCCTGATCCAAAACATATAAATGTAAATATAAATTTTGCTATAAGTAATATCATTAGTAAATTTAATGTAAAGTTCTGTTCTTGCAATGTCATAATAAGTTCATGACCTCCACCTAATAAAACTGGTGATATAAGACCAATAATTCCTGTTAATATGAATGGAATCATTATCTTTACTTCTTTGCTTAATTTACTATTTTTAAATATAGTTTGAGTTTTTAATATACCACTATTAAATAATACACCACTTATTCCTACTACAATTCCTAATATTATTAAGACCCAGTAGTATTTTAAAGGCATTGCATTTAATTTTGCGGTATGTAATGATGGCATTAATCCAAAAAATTGCTTTGACACAAAATCCGCTGTTATAGATGCTGTCATTGCAGATGCTAAAACTAATGGAGAAAAGTTCTTATGTGCTTCTTCTAATGCAAACATAACTCCCGCTAAAGGTGCATTAAAAGCTGCTGATAAACCTGCACTAGCTCCACATGTTACAAAATACTTTTCC
Organism: Romboutsia hominis; assembly: GCF_900002575.1. Classification (NCBI taxonomy): domain Bacteria; kingdom Bacillati; phylum Bacillota; class Clostridia; order Peptostreptococcales; family Peptostreptococcaceae; genus Romboutsia; species Romboutsia hominis. The sequence continues at coordinate 2,526,517 of NZ_LN650648.1, forward strand.
TCATTATCTAATTTATCTAATCCTTTAGATATACCTTCTCCTACACATGCACCCATTTGCACTGATGGACCTTCTCTACCTACTGAAAAACCTACTCCTAAACAAAGTAAGCCTCCTATAAATTTATTTACTAAAACCCTAAACCAGTTAATTTTAATTCTTCTGGTAAGAATTCCCTCAACTTGAGGTATTCCACTTCCCGATATCATCGGCTCTCTTTTTACCTGTTGAGCTACAATATATCCTAAAGCTATTAATATCATAAATATAACTGGTATAAATAGTATATCTTCTCTACCCTTAGAATATAGACCCTTGAATAATTCCATTAGTTTTGAACCCAGTATTCTGTATACAACAATTATTAGACCTACAGCTATCCCTACAAGTAAAGAATCTCTTATTAACCTATACTTAGAATTTTGACTTCTCTTTAATATATTATAAGCTCTTTCCTTATTAGTACTTATCATAAAATTACTCCTTTCATTTATATTATATTCACTGAAAAGGAAAAAAGACTATCGCTTAAAAAAATCGATAGTCTTTACTGGCGGAGAAGGAGGGATTCGAACCCTCGCACCGGTTACCCAGCCTAAACCCTTAGCAGGGGTTCCTCTTGAGCCACTTGAGTACTTCTCCATATTTGTTACGTATTTGTTTACATATTTATTATATATTTTTATATAATTTTAGTCAATACGTTTTCTTTAATTTTTATGATTTTTTTACAATATACTAAATAATATGTATTTAAAATTATCAACAGACACAGATTACATAATTTAAACTAAAATATACATTATCATGCATAAAAATTTACTATAAACTTTATTGTCATATCAAGTATATAGCATACTTTTAAATTTAATTATTCTAAGTATGCTATATATCTATTATATTTAATTACATATGCTTTTTAGCTTCTATAAGCATTTCATTAGCTTTTTGCATATATTCTATAGCTTTCTCTATACTATTAGCTGTTTCTTCTTTTCCTATAGCCCTAGCCTTGTCTACCCACTCTCTAAATCCTTCCTCATGGCTTTCATTATGATTTACCCAATGAAGTAGTAATATTTTTAAAGTTTTTTCGTCTTTACTTTCTCCATCTTCACCATGTGTATGTGGGTGTGAATGATCATGACAATGCCCATGTGGGTGATCATGATCATCTGCATGATGTAATTTTATTCTATCATTAGTTAACATATATACTCCCCCTTATTTTTTTATGTTAAATTCTTTCTTTATTAAATCTATACTATCCTTTATTAACAGCGCTAATGGCTTGTTTTCCACTCCTACTACCTCTATATTTTCAGGCAATATAGGTAAAAATATCTTTAGAGCTTCACTATCTACTATAGCTTCACTCATTTTGCAAGTTACTTCACCCATCATAGAATTTGGCATTGAAACAGATACTGGTGCTACTATTATATTTGCCTTCTTTACAGAAGTTACTATTGCATTTTCCCCTGTAGCTCCCTTATTTGCATGAGATTTCATCATAGAGCTTGTTGCTATTGAATTAGTACCTAGTGCATATATGTCTATGTATGATGGTAATTCTTCTCTCAGATTTGATACTATCTGGGCCCCTATACCGCCACCCATTCCATCTATAACTGCTATTATCATACTATCTTCCCCTGTTTTTCTTATGTTTATTTTTTACTCTGATATTATTATTTTATGTTCCATTAGCCTTATCTCTTTTATACTTCCATCTACTATTTTCTGTTCTCCCAATAAATCAGTTAAGTACACTTTCCCTTCAAATGGATCTACACTTACTACATTTTCCATTATTCTTTCTAATTTATCCCCTTTTTGTACATAAGCTGCTGATTCACACATAATAACCCCTCCATGTTTTAACTTAATATTAAATTATTATTGTTTACTTTATAACTACCCTCTTGAAAACGTTTGTGATTTTCTCCAAAAAAAGGTCTCTTTTAGTATTTAATATTTCAATACTATAAAGAAACCTTCATGATTTCAAATCACTATACATTATATACTTTGAGTATATCACCTTGTACTATATAACGCAATTGATTTTAATTAATTATATACTTATATTTTCACTTTATCTCCTAACAGTTCTTTAACTGTTGGGAACTGTTCTATGTTAGTGTGTGGTAAGAAACATGCAGATATAAATTCATCCATATATGTTGGATAGACACTTAATTCTACATAAGTCATTTCATTACCTATATCTTGTAGTTTCATTTTAGCATCTTTGCTTACAAGAGCAAGATAAGAACCAACTAATGAACTATTTCCTATATATGCAAACTTTTCTCTTTCTATATCTGGAAGTAATCCTATTAAAATAGAATTTTCTATATTTAAATTATTTCCTATTCCACCAGCTATATATACCTTATCTATAGCACTAAAGTCCATCCCTAAGCTTTCTATTAGTGTTGCAGCTCCAGAATATATTGCACCCTTAGCTCTTATAAAATTATCTATATCCACTTCTGTTACTGTTATATCATTTTCAATACCATACTCTTCTTTAAATGCTAATACGTATTCCCCTATTTCATGTTCATTAAATCTTATTCTGTCATTGTTTAAATCTTTATTTATCTTACCTCTTCTATCTACTACCCCACTAAGTAACATTTGGCATATTAAATCTATTATTCCTGAACCACATATACCAATAGGTTTATCATCTCCAATAATAGATAACTTTGGATATAAAGTTTCTTTATCTATACTAACTTTTTCTATAGCACCATTTGATGCTCTCATTCCACAACTTATACCTCCACCTTCAAATGCAGGACCTGCAGAACAAGCACAGCTCATCATATAATCTTTATTTCCAAATACAATTTCTCCATTAGTTCCTAAATCTATAAATAATATATTTTCTTCACTTGTCCATATTCCAGCTGATAATACCCCTGCTGTAATATCTCCTCCTACATAACTAGCTACTGATGGTGCTAAGAATATATAAGCACTGTCATTTACATTTAAGCCTATATCCTTGCCTATTAATTTTGGTGATTTTAAAAATGGAGGTATAAATGGTTCTTGTCTTAAATAATCTGTGTGAACTCCTAAAAATAAACTAGACATAGTTGTATTTCCTGCTATTACAAGGCTTACTACATTATCTTTATCTATATTATTTTTAATATAGATAGATTCTAATAATGGGTTTATAGTTTCGTCTATAACAGCATCTCTTAAATGCTTAAGTCCATTTTTCTTTGTTGAGTATATAATTCTATGTATAACATCTGCACCATACTTTATTTGTGCATTACCTGATGATGCCTTATCTACAATCTCTTTTGAATATAAATCTACTAAACATACTACGACTGATGTAGTTCCTATATCTATGGCTACTCCATATAATTGATTTTCATTGTTCCCTGGTTCTATATTTAATATAGTTATTTTATTCTTCTTCTTAACATAAGTTATAGTTACATTAAAATCACTTTCTCTTATAACCTCTGGAACTTTTCTAAGTAACTCTACTGTATAATCTATTTCATCATATCCTAAATTATTTCTAACATATCTCTCTATTCTATCAATATCACATATATTATCATCTATAGTTGGTTTATCTAATTCTATATATGTTTTTTCTATATTAGTTTTAAAATCAAAATTATTATCTTCTATTATTTTTTTTGCTCTATCAAATATTTCCTGGTCTTTTTTCTTATCGCTACCTTCTATTTTCATACCATGCATAGATGAAGATAATTTTGATGGAACTTCTATTTCTATATCTTCTATTACTTTAGTATTACATGCGAGTATATATCCTTGTTCCCATTCTTCATCTTTTATATGTAGTGTTTTTTCTGTATCTACTTTTCCTTTTAATAGCTTAACCTTACATTTCCCACAAGACACGTTTCCGTTACATGGAGCATCTATAAATATTTTATTATTTCTTGCTATTTCTAATAAATTTTCTCCTTTACTGCATATAACTTCTTTATTGTGCGACTTAAAATTTACTCTAATCATATACCTATCCCCCAATATGTTATATAGTATAATTTTACCCTAATCCAACTTATAAGTACTCAAATTCATAATATTATAAGTATCTTTTGTGTGTAAAATTATAGTACTATCAATTTAAAAACCTATGCCTTAAATTTAATAAAATTTACTACATTTATTTTGTATAAAATCAAAGGAGTACAGATGTTTTAGATTTACTAAATCTTCTGTACTCCTTATTTATAACTACTCAGCTATAGCTTCGTATTTCTCAGCAGTTAATAAGTTTTCTAATTCATCTGCATCAGATATTTTAACTTTTACTATCCATGCATCATATGCATCTTCATTTACATACTCTGGCTCATCATCTAATTTTTCATTTATTTCAACAACTTCACCAGATATAGGAGCTATTAAGTCAGATGCTACTTTTGAAGATTCAACAACACCAAATTCTTCACCTTGAGTTAATTCATCTTCAAGTTCTGGCATTTCAACAAATAATATTTCTCCTAATTGATCTTGAGCGAAATCAGTTATTCCTATATAAGCAAATTCTCCTTCCACTCTAACCCATGTATGTTTATCTGAATATCTTAAACTTGGTATAACTTTCATTTGATTATCCCCCTTATTAGTTGATTACATTACACATTCCATTGCTAAAGCTGGATGACCTTTTTCCTCTAAGAATGCTAATACTCCTTCAGAATCACTAGCTATAGTTTCATCACATATCATATCTGTAAAGTTTTCTATACCTGTTAATTCTTGAACACTAGCATTTAACTTATCTGCTACATATTCTTTTAACTCTTTTGGCATCCAAACTATTCTAGTTGGTCCACCCTCAGCATAAGCAAACTTCTTAGAAGATATAAAGTGTCTTCCGTGACCCATGAATCCTGGAGTTTGAACTCCTCCACCTGTCATAGAAGCTAATTCTCCAAATGTCATACCAACAGGAGTTTCACCAGAGAACTCTCTATTAACTATAACAAATCCATTTGCTTCTGGCATTATACCGCATATACACTCGAAGCATCCGCAAGAAGTCATTGGATCTTCTAATATAGAATATAATGTAACATTTTCAACAGCACCTTGAGATATTTCACATACTGTTTCATTAACTGCTTGCCATATTCCTGTTCTTTCATCTAAGCATTCACCCTTAACTATTGGTTGGCATGGTCCTGTTGGATCTAGTTCTTTAGTAGCTTTAGCATCTAACCAGCTAACTGCTCCACATAATCCAAGTCTTTCAGGAGTAACAACACAAACGTGTGCAGGTGCAAATGATTGACAAAGGTTACAAGAATAGAATTCCTCAACGCTTTCATCAACTAATGAAGCTAATCTTTCATCTCTAGAATTATATCTATCTATAGCTTCACCCTTCATTTCTGATACTTTTTGTGCATCAGTTACTATAGTTACTTCGCATTTATCAACAACTGATTCAAATTCATCTAGCATCTTAGCATATAAAACTTCTCCTATATGCTCTAATCTGAATCCTTTTTCAAAAGCATCTTTAGATATTCTTACCCAAGACATATCTCTTTGACCAACATGCATTACACCTTCTATATAGTTTAAGAAGTAGTGTAAACGTCTTTCTAAAACTGGTTCGAAATCTTCTTGCATTGCTTTACCAGCTATTTTAACTATAACAGCAAGTGGTAATCTTACAACACCGTCAGACTCTATTTCATCTATATTTGGACCTATAACCTCTATTTTATGGTCTTCAACTTCACTTAATTCTTTTTTAACAACAAGTTCCCAAGCTTCAGTTTTATTTCCACCAAATTCAGCAAACATGTCATTTTTTCTTATTCTTTCACCTTCAAATGCAGCAGCAAAAGATACTGGTATAGGTATTTCAGTTACCTTTATCTTTATTCCTCTAGCTTCTAATGAAGTAGCTACAAACTTATCATAATCTTTTTGAGTTAATAAATTCATTGGAACTTCTAATACTGTTTGATCAGTTATAACTGGGAATCCTAAAGCTATTGCTCCAGCTCCACAAGATACAACTAATTCACTTAATGGTCCAAATGCATTAACAAATGCTGGAACTCTCTTAGCAGTATAATCTAATAATCCTGCTAAATCTCCTGGATTTAATCCTCCAAATATCAATGCTGCTCTTACTGCTACAGATACAACATGGATAACAGAAGTTACATCATATCCTAGAGGGATAACTCTTAGTTCTAGACCCATCTTAACATCAGCTTCTATAGCTTGATCTATTACTTTTCCTACTAAGAAAGTAAGTAATCCTTTAGATTGGTAATTTTTTATAATCTCAGCTGCAGTTTCTGCATCTGGGCATTCTCCAAGTACAACAGCAACCCCTGGTATATCTCCTGTAACTAGAGGTACACCTAATGATCTTATTATAGGGTCAGTTATATGACCCGCACAAGGTTCACTATATGGTGCATCTATTGTAGCATATTTTACAGCTTCTATAACTTCAGCAGATAAAGCTGTAGCTAAACCAGCATTAAGTGCATGCTCTAATAAATGAGTTCTATTTACTAAACCTTCTACTATAGTTAAAGCACCTTCTAAATCACCTAACGTATTCATTTTTTGTCCTGTTGCTGCGTATATACAAGGTAATGAATATGCAGTATCAGGGAATGCTACATTATGTTCTCTTCCATGTTTTTCTATTGCTTCGCTTACAGCGCCTTTAGCAGCAGCCAAAGCTTGTTCTGAACCATTAAAAATAGTATTATATAAATTCACTCTATTTTCCCCCTTTTTAAGCTTCTTATCTCTTTTCTTTATTATGCATTAAATGCAAATCCACCTTCATTAAGCTCTAAATATGAGTCAGCATATAAAGAGGCATTTCTTATTATGTCACAAGATTTTACTGTTCTCATTATTTCTTCGTCACATGGGTTTACTATAGCTGAACTAAATCCATTTGCCATTGCCATTGCAAGCCAAGTACTATCAAGTATTGGTCTAACATGCTTTGGACAACCATTAGATACGTTAGATAATCCACCTGTAGTTAATAATCCCATTTCAGTCATCATTCTTATAGATTCTAAAACGTCCATTTGTTGATCTTGCATACCTTTTATAACTAAGCATAATGGGTCAAATAACATGTCTTCTGGCTCTAATCCAGCCATTAAACCTCTTTCTAACATTTCTTGACAGTAAGCCATACGCTCATCATTATCCTTTGGTATACCTTCTTTAGCACATAAAGCTATTACTTTAGCTTGGTATTCTCCTGCTAAGTCTATTAAATCTATTCTTCCACCTGCGTCTGCAGAGTTTATTATAGCTTTACCATTTATAGGATTGTAAACTTTAAGACCTGCTTCTATAGCTTTTCTATTAGCAGTATCTAATGCTAATGGAACATTGTTAAATTCTTTTTGAAGTAATTGAACTCCCCAAGTCATTAACTCTTCTCCATCTCTTTCAGCTGGCCCTATATTAAAATCTATATAGTGAGCTCCTGCTTCTAATTGCTCTTTAGCTCTTTTAAGTATTGGCTCTGGATTTCTTTCTTCTAATGCTTTTCTTATTACTGGTGATATACAGTGTATTCTTTCCCCTATTATCATGAACTTTTCCATAGTAATTATCCCCCTTAATTAGACTCTAAAAGTCTTTTTCGTTAAATTTTATACTAGCCAATTCACTATATACCTCTATTTGAGTATATGTAGTTCATTGACTAGCATATGTTATTGATTTTAATATTACGCGTTAGCTAAAGCTTCATCTTTCTTAGCTTTGTATTCTTTTAAGAACTTTGGTAATTCCATAGATTCTTCAGGTCCTATAACTACATTCCATCCTGGTAATGCCTCTTCTATATCTCCCTTAAGAACTGCAACCTTACCTGGTATTATTAAATCTCTATTATCAGTAATTTCTGCTACATTAGATTCTTTTATGAAGTTAGCTATAGAACTTCCACTAAACTTACCAGCAGACCAAGCTGTTAATACTGAGTACCCTCCAGCATCTGGGATAGCTAAATGTACAGGAACTTTAGATCTTTCTACATCTCCCGATACTATGAAATAAGTTAAAGCGAAGTCAACAGTAACTATTACTGGAGAATTCTTATCTGGATTATTTATTGGATAAACTTTTGTTTCAACTCTCATTGGTTTTTGTGGGTCAGTGAATATGTTTTGTCTTAGAGCAAATAATGGTAATGCTTTAGAATAGTCTATATCATCTATTACGATTATAGAACCGTATTTAACTGTGAATACAGATGATAAAGCAACTTCCATATTAGGATTTTCTTTAGCTAATTTATTTGCAAATACTATTGATGGGTATCCGAATGTTCTGTCTTGTTCTTTTAATGCTATTCTTCTAACTTGAACAGCATTTGTAAATGTATCTTTTATATTTTCTCCTGTTACATCTAATATTAATTCTCTATATCCTGCAGCTTGTATAGCTTCTACTGTAGAGTACAATTCCTCTAAACTAGATGCTTTAACACCTAAAGCTAACTTATCTCCTTTAACTACATCTATCATAGCTTGATAGTTGTCTTTAGTAGCTCCGTATACTACTGGTTTTTTATCTTTTAATATTTCAACAGCTTCTTTAGCAACTTCAGCATCTTCACATACTAATATGTAAGCTAAATCTAATCCGCTATCTTTAACTCTGTTAACTACCCTTAAGAATCCTTCTTTATTTTCAAAGTATTCTATTAGAGCCATTTCAACTCTCATTTCTTCACCTATTCTTACGTAGTCAACAGCTTTCATGTTAGCAAGTTTTGCATCTACTTGCTCATCAGTCATACATTCACAGAATGCTACTGCAAATCTATTTCTATTTACTAATGTTTTTTCATGTCTAAATAATACAGTTTCTGCTCCTAATTCATATTCAGAATTTCCAGCTCCAACTTTTACACCTCTCATTAATGGTGCAGTTGCTTCTGATAATTTTGCTAATGCCTCATCAGACATATGTGGACACTTTTCTACCTCTACTGCTCCTGATGCAACTTTCATACAGAAAGCCATACAAGTTGGAAATCCACAGTCCTTACAGTTTTTCTTTGGTGTTAATTTGAATATATCTAAAGCTTTTAATGCCATGATTTTTTCCCCCTAACCTTACAATTTATTAAGCTAATGCGCTAACTAATTCTTTTATAGTTTCTACTGACTCTGGATGGCGAAGTATAACTGCATTTGATCCACCAACTAATGCACTTGCAGCAGTTGATATTTCCATTGCTATACCTCTTTTTTCTACACATCCCCAAGCTGGTTCATCTTCAACACTTGCTATAGATTCTTTAACATTCCAAGTTTCTTTTGAAACTGGAGTTATTATTGGCATTTGTAATGTTTTATCATTTTGACCAAATGCAGCAAGTCTGATTCTGTCCATAGTTGATGCAACATACTCATATCCATATCCTACAGCTGATGAACCTATGTTCATAACTATATTTTCAGATTTAACGCCTAATTGTCCTAATAATACGTTTAATTGTTTAGCTAGGTTTATATCAACTGAAGACTCAGCAGACACTTTATGACTATAAGCCATACTAGCCGCAGCCCCTACTGCCTTGTAGTTGTCTTCTGTAGCTGATAAGAATAAACAATTATGCCCATCTACTGCTTGCGCTACTTTTTCAAATAACTTAGCATCCTTTTCATGGTTTCCACATCCAGCTATAATTACTGGTACACTAACAGCCTCAACAACTTTTTTAGCTACCTCAGCACACTCTTCTGGAGTTTTATCTAATCCATTTGGATCTGCACTTTCAAGCTTTAAGCATATAAAGTCTGCTTTTGTATTTTCTTCTACATGCTTAGCCCACTTAACTGGACAATCACAAACATCTTTATACATTTCTTTAAAAGCATCGCTCCATCCTTCTGGATATATGTCAGTTATTTCTATTCCTATTTTTTGAGTATTTCCACCATTCCCATCGAAGTTATAAAATGGTAGAATATTCTCTCCACCTATTTTTATCGCTTTTTCTCCTGTCCCTATTTCTACTTCTGATATTTTACCAGAATACTTTTGAACAGACATCTTGAATGCCATAGTTTACTCCCCCTTAAGCCTATTTTAATTCTAATTTAGTTACTATATCATTTATAGCAACTTTAGCTTTTGATTCTTTTGGTAATTCTACTAAAGGTATACCATTAGAATCATATTCATATATCATTTCATCCATAGGTACTACACCTATAAGACTTAGATTATGCTTTTCAATTTCCTCTTTTATCCCATCATTTAATATTCCATTTGGAACTTTATTTACAATTAAATATATATCTGAAACACTTAGCTTTAATTCCCTAGCTAAATCTCTTATTCTAGCAACAGCTTGAACACTACGTCTAGAACAATCACTAACTAATAGCAATTTGTCTATGTGCTTAGTAGTTTTTCTACTTAAATGTTCCATTCCAGCTTCGTTATCTATAACTAAATATTCGTAAGAATCTGCTAGTTTGTCTGTTTGCTCTCTTAATATCCCATTAACATAACAATAACAACCTTCACCCTCAGATCTTCCCATTACTATTAAGTCATATCCTTCGCCTTCTGACATACAAGTATTTAATCTATATTGTAAATATTGAGCCTTAGTCATTCCTCCTGGAAAAGCATTACCTTGTTTTTCCCTTTGATTTACTTCTTCTCTTATAGACCCTATCGTATCTTCAACATCTATACCTAATACTTCATTTATGTTAGCATTAGCATCTGCATCTACAACTAATACTGGTCCTTTTTTATTACTTACTAAATTATTAATTAAAAGCCCTGTAAGACTAGTCTTACCAGTTCCACCTTTTCCTGCTACTGCTATGTTATATCCCATACCAAGATTTCCCCCTTTATTTGTCAAAACAGAGCTTTTCCCCTTTACTCTGTTTTTATCTTATGCTTTTGCTAATTTAGGAGCTGCATGAACACATTCTCCATGTACATCATGAAGAGCTTCCATTAACCCTTCTGATAATGTTGGATGTGCATGTATAACATCTCCTACTTGCTCTACTGTTAATCCTAAGTGTACTGCAAGAGATAATTCTGTTAATAGGTCTGTAGCATGAGGACCTACTATAGATGCTCCAACTATTTTGTCTTCTTTATCTGCAAGAACCTTTATAAATCCTTGGAAGTGACCCATAGCTTGAGCTTTACCTAATCCTCTAAATTCAAACTTACCAACATGATATTCTATACCTTGTTCTTCTAATTGTCTTTCTGTTTTCCCAACAGCAGCTAGCTCTGGCTCTGTATATACACATCTTGGAACTGCTGTATAATCAACAGTTTTAGATTTGCCTAAAGCGTTTTCCACAGCTACTATACCCTCTTTAGAAGCAACATGTGCTAAGAATGGTGTATCTATTAAATCACCTATTGCATATATACCTTCTATATTAGTTTGTAAGTTTTCATCTACTACAATCTTACCTCTATTAAGCTCTATACCTATTTCCTCTATTCCAGAACCTTCAAGATTTGGTTTTCTACCTATTGCCATTAAAACATATTGTGTTTTTATCTCTTTTCCATTTGAAAGTGTAGATATAACCCCATCTTCTACAACTTCACATTTCTCTACTCCACTATCTGTTAACACTTTAATTTTATCCTTTTTAAACTGTCTCTGCAACTGTTTTGCTACATCTTTATCCTCAAAAGGTAATATTTGATCTCCTCTTTGAACTATAGTTACTTCAGTTCCTAAAGCTCTTAAGAATTGACCTATTTCACAACCTATAACTCCACCACCAACGATTAACATAGACTCTGGTAATTCTTCAAGTCCTAGTACTTCGTCACTAGTTATAACTCTCTTTTTATCATATGGGAACATTGGTAAAACTACTGGAACAGAACCGTTAGCTAATATTATTTTATCAGCCTTAACTATTTCTGAGCTTCCATCTTCTTTAGTAACTTCTATAGTATTTTTATCTACTAATTTTCCGAATCCATTAACTAAGTTAACTCCTCTTTTTTCAAATAAAAATTCTATACCACCTATTAATTGGTTTACTATTTTATCTTTTCTTCCCATTATAGCTTTGAAATCTGCATTGATTTCACCATCTATATTTATTCCATAATCTTTAGCTTCTTTTATATTCATTAACATAGAAGAAGATGCTAATAATGCTTTAGTTGGTATACACCCTACATTTAAGCAAGTTCCTCCAACTCTCTTTTTCTCTATTACTGTTACTTCAGCACCAAGCATAGCTGCCTTTATTGCAGCAACGTATCCTCCTGGTCCACCACCTACAACTGCTATTTTCATATTTTTTCCCCCATTTATATCCGTTAATAAAATCTATTTATACTATGTTACTTAAGTTAGAAAACTTAAGCAACATAGCTATTTATCTATATATTATAAACCTGCAGCATCTAATATAGCTGGAACATTTTCTTCTGCTCCTATAGCCATTATGTGAACACCATCACATAAATCTTCTTCTTTTAATTGTCTTATGAACTCTCCAGCCATCTTTATACCTTCTGATACCCAATTTTCTTTTCCTGCAGCTCTTAATCTTTCTATTTGATCATCTGGAACAAATATACCAGGAACATTAGCAGTCATAAACTTAGCCATTCCTGGAGATTTTAAAGGTACTATACCAGCTAATACCTTACAATCCATATCTCTAGTTAACTTTCTAAACTCTCTCATATGTTCTATATCATATACAGCTTGAGTTTGGAAGAACTTAGCTCCAGCATTTATTTTCTTTTGCATTTTTAATAATTGTACTTCTATTGGAGCATATTCTGGAGTAACAGAAGCTCCTAAGAAAAATTCTGGTGATCCTTTTAATGCGTTACCAACTAAGTCAGTACCCTTCATTAAAGTTTCAGCAGTTTGAAGTATACCAACAGCATCTAAATCAAATACTCCTTTAGCTTGTGGATGATCTCCAACTACTGTATGGTCTCCTGTTAAAGCTAACATATTGTTTATTCCAAATACACCAGCAGATAACATTTCTCCTTGTATTGCTATTCTATTTCTATCTCTACCAGTCATTTGTATTACTGGTTCTAATCCTACATCTTTTAATAATTTACATGTAGCAAGCGAAGTAGTTCTCATAACTGCAGATTGGAAGTCTGTTACATTTGCAGCGTGAACTCTTCCTACTAATGGTTTTGCACACTCTATTAAGTGAGAAAGATCTGTACCTTTTGGTGGTGCCATTTCAGTTGTTACTGCAAACTTCCCACTTTCTAATGTTTCTCTTAATAAGCTCATGAAAAAATCCCCCTTTTAACCTTTTAAACGATCTAAGCCTCAGCTGAAGCTTCTTCTTCTTTTTTCTTTAAGTTTAAGTGTCTTGGATTGTTTTGCTTTGAATAATCCTTCATTGGTCTCATCTCAACCATATTTTCTAATTGATCTAATTCCTTTAACTTTTCATATATCATTATCCAAGCACAATCATTTTCTGGGCTAACTTCGCATTTTCCATTTTTAGCTCCACCACATGCACCATTTATTAATCCCTTAGCACATACAGTTACTGGACATATTCCTCCAGTCCATCCAAGTTCACATTCTCCACAAGCCTTACAAGACTCTTCGAATTCTCCAACTCTCTTTGTTTCCCCGATAAACATAGTGTTATTTGCTGGATATACTGGTAATTTATTTATATTTTTAACTATGGTTTGAGTTCCATCTCCACAAGCCATAGATAAAACAGCATCAGCTTCTTTTAATTCTTCTTTTAATACTTTTAAATCCTTTTTAGATTTTAAAAGATTACATGCAGGTTCTAGTAAAGTGTATCCTAAAACAGTTTTTCCTTCTGACTCTAAAGCTTCTTTCATTTTTAAAACTTCTTCTTCTCCACCACTTTTACAAGTAGCTGCACATTCATTACATCCAACTATAACAACTTTTTGAGCTTTCTTTAAGAATCCTAAAATTTCTTGCATTGATTTATTTTCAGAAACTATCATCTCTATTCCCCCTAAAAACTTATCTTATTTGTTGTTTTGTAACTTACAAGCTTTAACTACATGCTTAGCAAGTATAGATGTAGTTACAGAACCTACTCCTGCTGGAACTGGAGTTATCATAGATACTTTATCAAGTACTGCGTTAGTATCAACATCTCCACATAAGTTTCCTTCTGCATCTACGTTTATACCAACATCTATAACAACTGCTCCTTCTTTAACGAAATCTTCTTTAACCATTCTCGCTCTACCAACAGCAGCAACTAATACATCAGCTTCAGAAGTTACTTTAGCTAAATCTTTAGTTCTTGAATGGCATATAGTAACTGTTGCATTTTCATTTAATAAAAGCATTGCAGCAGGCTTTCCAACAACCATTGATCTACCTAATACAGCTACCTTAGATCCACTTAATTCAACACCATAGTGCTTTAATATTTCAACTACTGCAGTTGGTGTACATGGAGGGAATCCAGTTTTATCTCCTTCCATAACTTTAGCAGAGTTTATTGGGCTGAAACTATCTACGTCTTTTTCTGGAGATATTATGTACTTTATAGCTTCTTCATCTAATTGCTTTGGAAGAGGTCTAAAGCATAATATACCATTAACATTTTTATCTTCATTTAATCCCTTTAATGTTTTTATGTATTCTTCTTGAGTTACATCTTCTGGTAATTCAACAACTTGAGTTTGTATTCCTATGCTTTCACATCTTTTTAATGCTCCTCTTTCGTAAGCTAAGTCACTTCCATTTGCACCTACCCTTAATATAGCTAACTTAGGATTTATACCCTCTTTAACTAATTCATTAACTTCTTTTATTAAGTTTTCACTTATTTGGTCAGCAACTGGCTTTCCTTTTATTATTTGTCCTTTTGTTATAGTTGTTTCCATGGATCCAATTCCCCCTATTAATTTATATTTATATACTTTATGTAATTCTTGATTTCTATTTAAATAATTACTTACCTAATGCTTTTTCAACTTTAGCGTAAACTTCATCACATATCTTTACGCCTTCTTCAACTAAAGTATCAACTTCATTTTTAACTTTAGCTACATATTCTTCGTCTTTTATTGAATTAATATTTATTACTACATTTAATTGGCCACTAAGTATAGCAGCTCTTAAACATTGTACTCCAACACCTACATCACTTATTGCAAGTCTTGAACCTTTATCTACTAAATCTTCATGTAATTTTATTGCATCAAAGCATACTCTTACTATATTTATTGGAACTTCGCAAGCTACCTTTAAAGCTTTCTCCATTGTTTCTTCTTTTATCTTCTTTTCTTCCTCAGTTGATGTAGGAAGACCGTAAGCTTTTGAAAGAGGTAAGAAGTTTTCTGCATCTTCATCTATCATGCTTAATAATTTCTTTTCTATATCTCCTGCTTTAGCTAAGATTTCTTTTATGCTTTCTTCATATTCAGCATATTTTTTCTTACCTATTGTTAAGTTACAAACCATGCTACCTAAAGCCATTCCTATAGCTCCAACTAGACTAGCTGCTCCTCCTCCTCCAGGTACTGCTGATTTAGAAGCTAAAACTTCTACAAATTCAACACAAGTTTTTTCTGATATTTTCATTTTCTTCCCCCTTGAATCATCTAAGGTTTTTATATGTAATCAGTAGGGTATGACTATAGTCATACTCTACTGTTTCATTCTCCTTTATTAGAATAATCCTGAGATTACTCCATTTTCATCAACATCTATTCTTTCAGCTGCTGGAACTTTTGGAAGTCCTGGCATCTTCATTATCTGCCCAGTTAAAGCAACTATAAATCCAGCACCTGCTGATACTGTTAATTGTCTAACTGTTATTCTAAATCCTGTTGGTCTTCCTAACTTAGTCTGATCATCAGTTAAAGAATATTGAGTTTTAGCCATACATATTGGCATTTTTCCGCATCCTATTTTTTCTAATTTTGCTAATTCTTTTTGAGCTTGTGGAGTAAAATCTACACCATCAGCTCCATATATCTTAGTAGCTATAGCATTTATTTTTTCTTCTATTGATAAATCATCTTCATAGCAGAATTCAAATTCATTTGGCTCGCTAGTTAATCTTATAACTTCTTTAGCTAGCTCAATTCCACCTTCTCCACCTTTTGCCCATACTTGAGATAATGCAACGTTAACACCTAGTTCTTGGCATTTAGCTCTTACTAAGTTAACTTCTGCTTCTGTATCAGTTGGGAATTCATTTATAGCCACTACTGCTGGTAATTTAAATACTTGAGTTATATTTTCAACATGCTTTAATAAGTTTGGAATTCCTCTTTCTAAAGCTTCTAAGTTTTCATTATTTAATTGATCTTTTGGTACTCCACCGTTATATTTTAATGCTCTTACTGTAGCAACTATTATAACAGCATCTGGCTTTAAGTTAGCCATTCTACATTTTATATCTAAGAATTTTTCAGCACCTAAGTCAGCACCAAATCCTCCCTCTGTTACTACATAGTCAGCAAAGTGCATAGCCATTCTTGTAGCTATAACAGAGTTACAACCATGAGCTATATTAGCAAATGGTCCACCATGTACAAATGCAGGTGTTCCTTCTAATGTTTGAACTAAATTTGGCTTTAATGCATCTTTTAATAATGCAGCCATAGCTCCATTAGCTTTTAATTGCTCAGCAGTTACAGGATCTCCATTAAAGTTGTATCCAACTATTATTCTTCCTAATCTAGCTTTTAAATCAACTATATCACTTGCTAAACAGAAAGCAGCCATTACTTCTGAAGCAACTGTTATATCAAATCCATCTTCTCTAGCTACACCATCACCTCTTGATCCTAAACCGTCAACAACATTTCTTAGTTGTCTATCGTTCATATCAACACATCTTCTCCAAGTTATGCTTCTAGAGTCTATTCCTAATTCATTTCCTTGGTGGATGTGATTATCAAGCATAGCAGCTAATAAGTTATTCGCAGCTCCTATTGCATGGAAATCTCCTGTAAAGTGTAAGTTTATATCTTCCATAGGAACAACTTGCGCATATCCTCCACCAGCTGCTCCACCTTTAACACCAAATACAGGTCCTAAAGAAGGCTCTCTTAATGCAACTAATACATTTTCTCCTAATTTAGCTAATCCATCAGCTACACCTATAGTTGTAGTAGTTTTTCCTTCTCCTGCTGGAGTTGGGTTTATAGCTGTAGTTAATATTAATTTAGCTTTTTTCCCACCATTGTCTCTTTTTAATAAGTTGTAATCTACTTTAGCTTTGTATTTACCATATAGTTCTATATCATCTTCTGATAAATTTAATTTTTTAGCTATCTCTCTTATATCTTGTGGCTTAGCTTCTTGTGCTATTT
The DNA here is from genome assembly GCF_900002575.1 of Romboutsia hominis. Lineage (NCBI taxonomy): Bacteria > Bacillati > Bacillota > Clostridia > Peptostreptococcales > Peptostreptococcaceae > Romboutsia > Romboutsia hominis. Next base: position 2,543,890 of record NZ_LN650648.1, read on the forward strand.
CTATATCTGATTTAAATCCCATTACTCAATCTCCTCCTACAAATTTAATAATTTTATATTTCACTATGTATGTATACCACAAAGTTAATGGTTTTAAATACATATAGTGTTTAACATAATTATTATGACACTTAAAAGTTAGATTTTTGACATTTCAGTTATATATTTTGCAATTTAACTAGATGGTTTTTAATTGCTTTTATCTGATTTTTAGTCTCTTCACTTGTGTCATATGGAGATTTGTTTGATCTATCTGCGTCTATAACATCTTGGTTATAGTATATAAATCCTAATGGTTCCCCATCCTCTAGGTTAGAGATTATGAATTCCTCGTCTTCTTTATTTCTAATTTTATTTCCTACGACAAATACTTTTTTAACTCCTATATCTTGTCCTAGCTTTTTTACTTTTCTATAGGTCTGAAGACTTCTTTCTCCAGGCTCAACAACTACTATAAATGCATCTACACTTTCAGCTGTTCCTCTCCCTAAATGTTCAATACCTGCTTCCATATCCATAACAACTACATCTTTATTTTGTAATATTAAGTGTGAACATAGCCTTTTTAGTAGTACATGTTCTGGACAAACACATCCACTACCACCAGAATCTACTGTTCCTAATGTAAGTAGCCTTACTCCATTATGTTCTTTACATAAATTTTCTGGTATGTCATCTACCTTAGGATTCATTTTAAACATTTTTCCAAATGATCCTACTGATGCAGCAGTCCTATCTGAAACAAGTTTTTTCATTTCTGAGATTGGAACTATTGACTCATAGACTTCTCTTGGAAATCCTAGTGCTAAAGCTAAGTTTGCATCTGGATCAGCATCAACTGCTAGTACTCTATATCCATCTTCTGCAAACATTCTAGATAGCATTGAAGAAAAAGTTGTTTTACCTACTCCGCCCTTACCTGTTATTGCTATTTTCATATTATACCACCTTTTGTCATTAGTTACTTTATTTTTTAATGTTTATTTCTGTTTTTCTTTATTTAAATCTGGTCAATCCCTTTGTATGTCTACATTTATTTAAATTTAATTATTTTTAGTCTTTTATTTATATTAAACGATAAGTAGATATTTGTTATATTTATATCCACTTATCGTTTTTAGACTAATAAATAATTATTACTTATTTTGCATTATTAAGCTTCAACAGTAGCTTCTTCATTCATTTTTTCTTCTACTAATTTTTCAAAATGAACACGTTTCTTTTCTATATCTTGTATTATCATTTGAGCTAATTCTTCAGGATTTTCATTTACCTTGAATGTAGCTCCTACTGAATCTTGTAATGTTTGAGTCAATATCTCAACAGTTTTGTCAGAACCAGCAACTGGAGGCATAATTCCTAAGTATGTATCTATCCCTGATGCTACAACATAAGTACCTATAGCAACAGCTTTTTCTGACATCCATTCTGGTGCTACACCTGCTACTGGAATATCACACATATCCATATCTAAGAACTTAGCAACTTCTGACACTACAGATAATATACGACTACAGTCAACACAAGAACCTAAGTGTATTACTGGAGGTATATCAACTAACTCACAAACTGTTGCAAGCCCCTTACTAGCCATACTTCTAGCTTCTTTAGTTAATAGTCCAAATTTACCAGCAGCTGAAGCACCACAACCTGTAGTAACTACAAGTATATCGTTTTTAATTAATTCTTTCATTATAGTAACATGAGCTTTATTTGAAGTACTTCTTGCATTGTTACATCCAACAACACCAACTACCCCTCTTAATACTCCTGATTTTAAGCAGTCTACTAATGGTTTAACAGTTCCCGCTTGATCTATTTGAGAGTTTACAACTCTATCTAATTGACCTATTATTGCTTGTTCACTGAATCCTACAGTTGTTGAAGATTTTAACTGTGGTATTTCAACTTTTTCTTTATCTCTATTTTTGAAGTTTAGTATAGCTTCTCTTACTATTCTCTTGGCATCATCAAGAGCTGTTTCTTCTGTGAATTCTATATAAGTTGATCCTGCTATTTTTGCCTTTGGAGATGTTGTTATGAATTTAGTGTGATAACATTCTGCGACTTTTGCTAATGCAGGGAATATACATTGAACGTCAACTATCATTGCTTCTACAGCACCTGTTACGATAGCTAACTCTTGTTGGTGGAAGTCTCCTGCAGTTCTTACACCATGTCTCATTGTAACCTCATTACCAGTACAACACATACCAGCTAAGTTTATTCCATCTGCTCCCATTTCTTTAGCTAATGCTACTAATTCTGGATCTTCAGATGCTAAAACTATCATCTCTGATAATGATGGTTCATGTCCATGTAATATTATGTTTACTTTATTATCTTCTAATACTCCTAGATTTGCTTCTGATTGTCTAACTGTTGGTGTTCCGAATAGTATATCACTGAATATAGTTCCTATCATTGATCCACCCCATCCATCTGATAATGAAGTTCTCATTGATAAGTTTATTAAACTATCTATATCAGCTGTACATCCCATATGAGTTGAGTGCATTATTGTGGCTATTTCTCTATCTATAGCTCTTGGTTCTATTGCGTATCTTTTCCATATTTCTTGTCTTTGCTTTGGAGCACGACTTAAGAAGTTTAATACTCCATGTGGTTTACCAAACTCCATTAAAGCTATATCTGCAACTTCATGAGCTATATCATATATATCTCGATCTTCAGTCTCTACTCCCCATTCTTTAGCTAAATTAACTAATTTAACTTCATCTTTTATAGTGTAGTTTCCATCTCTGCTAGATAAAGATAATGTATGAGCTATACCCCTTGCATGATCAGAGTGAGCTGCAGTCCCCGCTGCAACCATTCTAGCAAAGTTTCTACCTACTATTACATGCTCATCAGCTCCACATAATCCAAGTGGAGTTTTAGGAGTTATTCTACAAGGTCCAGCTGCACATATTCTACAACAAGTTCCTTGAAGACCAAATCCACATTGAGCCTTCATAGAAAGCTTTCTATCATACATAGTTTCTACACCATCTTTTGCAGCCTTATCTAACATAGCTTGACTGTTCAAATCGATAGTCATCATTTTTTTATCCATATTCCTATCCCCTTTTTCCTTGATTTTTAATCCTAGAGGTGATAAAAAATTATGTCCATTGTAAGACTAAAGTTATTGATTCCCTAATTTGATTATATACTAAATTTTGTTAATTTGGTATTCTTTTAAATATTTTTTTAACAAAATTAGTTTGCTCAATATAAGTTATTTTTTTATATAAAATATACTTCTTATATAAAACTTTATATAAGAAGTATATTTTATATTTTCCAAATATTATTTCTTGAAAACTATATATTAATTTAAAATTTTTATTAATTTAAATCATTTTTATTAATTTAAATCATTTTTGTAAAACGTTTACCTATTTATATTATAGTATTGTTTGCATTATTTGTATATATTATTTCATGCTCTTGGCAATAAGCGCTCCATATGCTATAGAATATAACTTAGATTCATGACTATCTGCTCTTGATACCAATACTACTGGGGCTTTTGCTCCCATTATAATTCCTGCTGATTTCGCATTTGCCATATATGTAAATGATTTTCCTATTCCATTTCCAACTTCAATATTTGGAACTAGTAATATATCTGTATCTCCACTTACTTCACTTTTAAATCCTTTTATTTCACTTGATTCTTTTGATATAGCTAAATCAAACGCAAGTGGACCTTCAACTATAACACCTTCTCCAAATTTACCTTCTTTACAAGCTTCTTGTAATAGTCTAGCATCTACTGTAGCTTGCATTTTTGGATTTACTTTTTCTTTTGCTGCTAAACATGCTACCTTTATCTCATCCACACCTAAACATTTTGCCGCTTGTATTGCATTTTTTAGTATTTTTTCTTTTTGTTCATAATCTGGAGATATGTTCATTCCGCCATCTGTTAATATTAAAAGCTTATGGTAGTTTTCAAGTTGATATATCATTACATGACTAAGTAAACTCTCTGTTCTAAGTCCATACTCTTTATTGAGCACTGACTTTAATAGTATTGATGTATCAAGTAATCCCTTCATAACAAAATCAGCTTCTTGTTTAGACACTAACTCTACGGCAATCTTTGCACTTTCTTCTATACTTGGCGAGTCTATTATAGTTATACCTTCTAACTCAAAGTTTATGTCATTTGATATAGACTTTATTTTATCTGCTTGTCCTACTAATATAGGTTGTATAACTTCTTTATTAACTGCATCCTTTATAGCTAATAAAACTTCTCTATCTTCTGCTGCTGCAACTGAAAGTATTACTTTTTCTTCTTGCTTTAGTTTGTCTAACATATCGTGTAAATCTTTTATCATCTCATACTCCCCCTTGTTATATATATTTAAATAATATCACATTTAGTACTAAAATAGTTTTCTAGTAGTATAGTCTAAATATTCTATAAAATTAAAAAAATAGTATTAGCATAATACACTAATACTATTTTTTTATTTACTTTCTCTTGTTTATAAATACAATCCCCACTAAAGCTAATATAACTAATGCAATATATCCTATTATAGATTCTTCTCCTGTTTTAGGAGTATTAGTAGTTTTATCTAATACTTTATTATCATTATTATATTTATGCTCTAATTCCTTTGTCTTGCTATTAGTATTTTTTTCAGACACTTCATCTTTCTCATTTTCAAAAACTAATTTTACATTTTCTTTTTGATTAGGCTTTATCTCAAAATTTTGTACTTCATTTGTTAATGGGTACCCTTCTGATGATTTTGTTTCTACTGCTTTATACTTGCCTGGTTCTAGACTTACTGTAGCTGTTCCGTCTTTTCCAGTTGTTGTTGTTGTCACATTTTTTCCATCTTGTGTTTGGATTTCAAACTCTGTTCCTGGCAACATTTTACTTGGATTGTCTTTATCAACTTCCTTTATTTCTACTTCTCCATTTGTTTTTTCATCTACTACTTTATTATCATTATTATATTTATCTTCTGATTCACTTTGCTTATTATTAGTATCTTTTACAGGCAATTCTTCCCTCTTATTTTCAAAAACTAATTTTATATTTTCTTTTTGATTAGGCTTTATCTCAAAATTTTGTACTTCATTTGTTAATACATATCCTTCTGATGCTTTTGTTTCTACTGCTCTATATTCTCCCGGCTTTAAAGTTGCTCTTGCTATACCGTCTTCTCCAGTTATTATCGTTGTCACCTTTTTCCCATCTTGTGTTTGGATTTCGAACTCTGTCCCTGGTAACACCTTACTTGTATCATCTTTATCTACTTTCTTTATTTCTACTTCTCCACTTGATTTATTCTCTGATTCATTTAACTTATTGTTAATTTTTTCAGTAGGAATTTCTTGCTTCTCATTTTCAAATACTAATTTTGCATCTTCCTTTTGATTAAACTTTATTTCGAAGTTTTGTACTTCATTTGTTAATATATATCCTTTGGATGCTTTTGTTTCTACTGCTTTATACTTTCCTGGCTTTAGACTTGCTCTTGCTATTCCGTCCTTTCCAGTTATTATCGTTGTTACCTTTTGCCCATCTTGTGTTTGTATTTCAAACTCTGTTCCTGGTAACACTTTACTTGTATTATCTTTATCTACTTTCTTTATTTCTACTTCTCCATTTGTTTTCTCATTTGTTATAGTTCCTATATTTTTAACAGTTCCTATATCACTTTTTTCTATAGTAAACTTTATGTCTTTTCCATCTACTGAATATCCCTCTGGAGCTTTTACTTCTTGTAAATAATATGTTCCTACATTATCTACATCTGATTTAATTAATCCATTCTCATCACTAGTTAATTTTCCTATAACTTTCTTATTAGAATCTTTTAGATTAAATATAGCTCCACTAAGCTTACTTTCCTTATTTTCACTATCAACTTTAATAGCTTCAAAAGCATATCCCTTTTTAGTTTCAACTTTATTACTTGGATTACCATTTATTTTAGCTATATTTGATACAGTTGTTCCATCTTTTACATTGCTAAAATCAGTATATATTTTTACTTCTAAATTTTCTTTGTAATTTATTTGTCCCTTATCATTGATAATATTGACTGTATTATTTGCTTTATCTATTTTACTAGAAAAAGCATCTGGAACTTCAACTTTTACGATCTTTACGTTCGGATCTAATTTATCTACTAAATCTATATATCCCTTTTGGAATACACCAAAACTCTCAAAGTTTATAGAATATACAACACTTTGGTCATCATCTTTTTCTAATTTAGTCTTATCAACAGATTTGTGAGCATTTATAGCTCCTGCATTGTATTCATATTTAACCGTATCATCAACACTATTTCTAGTTCCATTGTATGATAACTTTGCAGTATTTGAGTATGAATCTTCAACATTTGTAATCTTCATGTCGTAACAAACAATATAGTAATCATCTACGTTTCCAAAATTTATAGTTAAATTTCCATTATTAGTGTTTATTTTATCTTTAAATTGATCTGTTACCCACTCAAAGCTTTCATCTTTATTGTATTTACCTATACTTATACTGTCCTTTAAAAGTTCCATTCCTTTAGGTGTAAAGTCATTTAAAGTTACATTTTTAAGATTTGACCTATTTTCATTAATATCTATTCTATATCTTACATTTTCGTTCATAGATGCTACATTTTTACCTTCTGAATTTTTAGCAGAGGTATAACTATACTTACTTATAACATCTTTTGCTTCATTTTTTTGTTTTAATATAACAGTACTATTTAACTTACCATCGCTTTTATTAAATACTGCTGTATTCTTATAAGAACTCAAATTTTGAGTAATCTTTGTCTTATAAGTTACAATATATTTATCTTTAATATTTCCAAAGTTTATACTAAGCCTATTAGATGATTTGCTTATATTTAAGCTATCTGTGACATCTGTTTCTGCGCTATCTCTTTCTATTTTAATTACATTTACAGAACTTGGTATAAGCTCCATTCCTTCAGGCATATTATCTGTTAATACTGCATTTGATATATTTGAAAATTTCTCATTAACATATACTCTATATTGTTGAGTTTTTCCTAGTACTGGATAATATATATTTCCTACCGTATTTCCATCTGAATCTACATGGTCATAATTATTTATAGTTTTAAGAATCTGTCTATCTATTATAGGCTCTGTTTCATTAGATGGTTTTATAGCTATTTCTATGCTAGTAACTGGTTTTCCATCAATCCATACCTCTATCTTCTGATTATCTACTTCTTCCGTTTTATCTGCATATGCTGATACATTAACATATCCTCCTATTGCATCATAAACATCATCCCCAAAAGTTGCTACTACTTTATTACCTTCCATTTGTACACTTTTAAAATGCTCTGGGGGGAATTTAAAGCTAAATCTTTCAAGCCAACTAGGCATTTCAAATTCTATAGTATCACCTGGTTTTATACTCCCTGGACCATATTTAGCCTTATACTCTAGTTTAAAATTCAATTTTTCTCCAGGCTCAATCTCTTTTTTATCACATGTTATAGATACTTCTATTGTATCCCCTTGATTATCTGTCTTAACTTCTTCAGCATACGCAAAATGTGTATTAATTAACACATTTATAACCATTAGTACTGACGTAAGTATCGATATTATTTTTTTTCCTAACTTGTATTTATTTTTCAATAAATTTCACCACCCTTTTTAAATCTTTTTATTTTAAAATAAAAAAGACTATTCAAGATAATGATGATTTATTATCTGAATAGTCGGTTGCACTATTAACTCCATATACCTCAAGTGCCCATATACAAGGTATACTTCTTCATTCCTATTTTTAGCTTATATGTATTTATGCCCTTTTAATAATTTTGCTTTGTGTGCATTTATGCTATATAAAATTGTTAGCTTTCATTTAATTTTCATTAATGTCTTATCAATAAACTTTTATTTTAAAATAAAAAAGACTATTCAAGATAATAATGATTTATTATCTGAATAGTCGGTTGCACTATTAACTCCATATACCTCAAGTGCCCATATACAAGGTATACTTCTTCATTCCTATTTTTAGCTTATATGTATTTATGTCCTTTTAATTATTTTAATTTGTTCGCATTTATGCTATATAAAATTGTTAGCTTTCATTTAATTTTCATTAATATCTTATCAATAAACTTGTATCTTAAAATAAAAAAGACTATTCGAATAATATTTAAATATTATCTGAATAGTCGGTTGCACTATTAACTCCATATACCTCAAGTGCCCATATACAAGGTATACTTCTTCGCTCCTAATTTTAACTTTTGAATATAATTATATAATCTCAGTGATTTATTATACCCTTTAATTTAGTTAAAGTCAATTTTAGATTTTTTTATAGTAAATTTTAACTTATTTTTTATCTATATTTATCAAGTTCTCTTAAACATGCCACTGTAATTTCATCTTGTGGATCTAATTCATAAGCTCTTTCTATATAATATATAGCATCATCTATATCACCTTTGTTTAGATATGCCATCCCTAAATTGCATAATATTTCTGGATCTTCTTTTATTTTAGCTGCTTGTTCAAAGTGTTCTATAGCTTTATCTATATTGAACATACTAGCTTCACAAAGGCCTAGTTCAACCATTGTATCTACTTGATGTGGTTTAGTTATAAGTATTTTTTCAAAATATTTCTTAGCTTCTTCAAATTCACCCATATTTTTATAAGCTAATCCTATCATAAATAATAAGTTCCACCAATCAGGATGATCTTGTTCAAGAGGTAATAATTTTTCTAGTCCTTCTTCACATTTTCCTTGGAATACTAAATTATAACCTTCTTCATATTGAACTTTAAAGTCCATCTTTCCTATATTTTCTTGAACCTCTGCCATTAAGTCTGCATCTAACCCTAATTTTTGTGCTTCTTCCCATATAACTCTAGCCTTTAAATATTGACCTTGATTGTAGTAATGGTATCCTAAATGATAGTAAGCTAAAGCAAAGTTTTCATCTAATTGTATAACCATTTCCAACTTTTCTAAGGCTTCTAATAAAAACTTATTCATAGCTTCTTTGTCCATATCTTTTTGATACTGCTTTGCTAGTTCCTGGCAAACTATTGAATAATGATATAATCCATCTATGTCATTTGGATACATACTTATCATAGCTTTTAAGTATATTAACGAATCAGTTATCTCACCAATATCAAAGTATTTTTTAGACATATAGCCCATATATTCTTTTATATTTATATTTACTTTTTTGCTAAAAGCATCTAAAAATTTTCTGTATTCTTCATTATACTTAAATTGGCTATCAATACCCATTATATATATCATAGCATCTGCTATAGACATTGTATTTATCTTATCTTGTGCTGTCTTTTCTTTTATTCCTTTAACTAATACCTCATTTTTTATAGGTACATCTAATCCACCCTTAGGTATAGTGTAACCTTCTAAGTTAAATTCTCCACCATGTTTTATAGTTATAAAAGATAATTCTTCTGTTTTCTTTAATAAATACTTTTCTATTTTAAACTTCATTTTTTCCTCCTTTGTAACTTCACATAATAATTTTTAATCTATTAATGTTTATACCCATTAAAAATTTATGTGATATGTTTTCATAATATATAATACCAATATGTAATAATTAGCATTTAATATTATATGTTAACACTATATGACTTTGACTTTTCAAAAACTTTGTTATCATCATCATAGACAAATAAAATTATATTTTTTATCTCTTTTATATCAGCATGTATATCTTCTTTTAACTTTAATATATCGAATCTAAATGGTTCAAAATGAACATATTTTATTATATGCTTAGCTGGTTTATTTTCAAACTGTGGTATATATTTTAATATGTTATCTTCATTTTGTAAGAACATATGACATCTATTTTTAAAATCTTCTACATCTTCTTTATTGAATATTTGAGGTAAATTTGAAGTTTTACCTAATGATATATAATCATACTTTAATATATCATTAAATAATTCATTTTTATCATTTATCTTATCGTTGTAGAAATCTAATAATATTTTATATAATTGATTCTTACCTTGTGCTACATCAAAATACCCATTTTCATCAAAGTAAGTTGCAAATTCTTCAAAGAATTTAAATGGACTTTGCTCATAATAATTATGTATTATGTATCTCATTGACAATACAAAGTTTTTAGAGTTATAGTATCTTTCTAGTATTTCTTCTATATCTTTTAACTTTATCATTTCGCTATAACTTATATAATCATTATATAATACTTCATATGGTGTATAATCTTTGTATCTATATCCATGTTCTTTTGCAGTATTTCTTATACCAGTTCCTTTTATCATCTTTAAGAACCCTAATTGTATATGCTCTATACCTAAATTAAATACATCATTAAATGAATTTTCAAAGCTTGCATAATCTTCATATGGAAGTCCCGCTATTAAATCTAAATGTTGATGTATATTTCTATACGATGCTACTTTTTTAACTGCATAAGATAATTTTTCAAAATCATCTCTTCTTCCAACTGCATCAAGAGTTTTCTGGTTTGTACTTTGTACTCCTATTTCAAATTGGAATAACCCTTCTTTGCAATCTTTTAAGAAGTTTAATGTTTCCTCATCTAATAAGTGTGCTGTGACTTCAAAATGATATGTTGTATAACCATTGTCATTTTCCATAAGGAAATTCATTATTTCTTGTGCAAACTTCTTGTTAGCATTGAAAGTTCTGTCTATAAACTTTATTTGAGATACCCTTGCATCTATTAATGCCTTTAAATCTTTTTTTACTCTATCTATACTAAAATATCTTAATCCTTCAAGTGTTGAAGATAAGCAGTATTGGCAATTAAAAGGACACCCTCTAGATGTTTCATAGTAAACAATTCTATTTTCATATTCTGCTGGATTTAAATGATCATAAGGACTAGGTATTTCATCTAGATTTTGTAATAATTCCTTAGGTTTAGTTACAACTATCTCATCGTTATTTCTATAAACTATACCTTCTACATCTTCTAAAGATTTTTGTCCTTTTAGATACATTACCAAATCTCTAAAAACTAATTCTCCCTCTCCATAAAGTATATAGTCTACAAATGAGTGCTTTTCCATAAAGCTTTCGCTATCATAAGTTACCTCTGGCCCACCTAGAGCTATCTTTATACTTGGCTTTACTTTCTTTATATTATGGCATAATCTAACTATATCGTTTACGTTCCATATATAAGTTGAAAATAGTATTACATCATAATCATGTTTGTGTATATCTTTTAATATATAATCTAAATCATTATTTATTGTATATTCTTTTAAATCTACTTCTACTAAGTCTTTTACAAACTCTTTTAAATATCTTATTGCTAAATTTGTATGTATAAATTTTGAATTTAACGTTGTTAATAAAATTTTCAATTATTTCACCTCTTTTTTCATTTATGCTATGATTTTCTGTACATTTTAGGTTAAAATACTATATGTAGTATATTATCATTTTTTTCTTTAATAGAAGGTTTTTTAAACCTTTTTGTAGAATAATAGTATCATAATTATATCTAATTTAGAAAGGAAGTTTTTTATGGAATTAATCGATCAAGTATCTATCAATGCCTTATCAAAAAGGGACTTATTGCTTATTATAAAAGCCTTAGAGTATACAAATGAAAATACTGGACTTAATGAATTTATAGATTTAAGAAACAGTATAATAAAAGAACTATGCTTTTTAACTAACACTAGCGAAGAAGATTTTGTTAATTACCTAGAAAATACTAACTAAGATTTTTTAAATTTAAGATTATATATTCCTGATTTAGCTTTGACTCCTATCTCAAGAATATCATTTTTAAAATCTTTTTTTATAATTTCAATTTGATTAAATATCGGATCTATAGTAATTTCCCCTACTTCTAATTTAATTAGGGATCTTGGATCTACACGATTATTATAAATCTTTTTGTTAATTATATATTTTCTTAGTTTAATTACATATTCAGCCATTGATAAGGTGAAGTCTATATTGTTTATATTTAAATTCTCTTCGAAGTTTAGTATAGATAGTATAGATTTTTTTATACTTAATATTCCATTATCACTTATTTCCCTATCTTCAATATATATATCATACAATACATTTAACATATTTATTAATACTTTATCTTCTTCGTATTCATATACTTTTAAATCTATATACTTGTCTATTATTTGTATTGCTTTAATTCGTTCCATTTGAAACTTAACTACTTGAGATTTATCTAATTCCATTGTAAATCCTATAATTTTTTCTTTTGCACTTTGCAATAATTCTTCATATTCTACATTTTTATTTTCTATTAATTTATGGATTATAATATTATAGCAAATAGCACTTAATATATACTCATATGTATTTTCTTCTATTTTAAGAAACCTTATATACTTACTCACTAAATCAATAACAACTTCTTCACTTTTATCTGCGTTTGTGTTTGAAAGTATTACTGGAAGTAATATATTTATTATATTTTTACTACTTAACTTCTCTCCATAAAATTTATAGTATATTAATTCATCTCTTAGTCTATTGCTATCTATATATACATATCTCTGTATTTTATCATCAATAAGACATTTTGTATTTATTATTATTAAATCTTTTAATGATTTGTCATTCATTTCAAATGCTGATATATATGCATTTTTTATATTATTTTCTATTGTAGTATTAGCTATCATACTCTTAACCTTTCTCATATGAAACTCTATATTACTTTATTGTTATCATCTATTATACTTAATATACTTTGCTTTGACTAACCAAAAAAAAGAGACAGTTTTTCACTGCCATTTTAAAACTTAATTATATTTAATAAACTATATAAATTATTACTAATTATATTTTTACATAAATTTAAAATAAATATATTAGAAAATATTATAGTGGTAACTAGAACCAATAGTTTTAGCTACCACTGTATATTATATCTAAATTATAATATTAATTTTTAATCAATATTATAATTACATTCTTTCTGGTGCATGCATACCTAATAACTTAAGAGCATTCTCTATTGTTTGTCTAGTAGCAGCAACTAAAGCAAGTCTTGCTTTTCTTAATTCAACATCTTCAACTAATATGGCATTGTCATGGTAAAATTTATTGAATGCTTGTGCTAAATCTAATACAAATCTAGTTATTATGTGTGGTTCATTCTTTCTTAAAGCATTAAGTATAGACTTGTTGAAAGATGCTATAACCTTTAATACTTCTGAACTATCTTCATCATTTAATAATTCATAATTTATATCTGTAGTTATTTCTTCATTAGCTTTTCTTAAAACTGCACAACATCTTGCATGAGTATATTGAACGTATGGTCCAGTTTCTCCATCAAAGCTTAAAGTTCTTTCCCATGAGAATGTATAATCTTTTATTCTGCTGTTAGATAGCTCTTGGAACACAACAGCTCCAACACCTACTTGCTTAGCTATTTCATCAACATTTAATGCATTAGGATTTTTAGCTAACATTGTTTCTTTTGTTTTTTCTATAGCTTGCTTTAATACGTCTTCTAAGAATACTACTCTACCTTTTCTTGTAGACATTGTTCCATTTTCTAAAGCAACCATACCAAATGGTACATGTACCATATCTTTAGCCCATTCAAATCCAACTAATTCTAGAACTTTGAATAATTGTTGGAAATGTAAGCTTTGTTGAGAACCAACTACATATATACACTTGTCGAAATCATAATTATTCTTTCTATAAACTGCAGCTGCTAAGTCTCTAGTCATGTATAATGTTGAACCATCATTTTTAGTTATAAGAGCTGGTGGCATATTGAATTCTTCTAACTCAACAACATTTGTTCCTTGAGATTCTTTTAATAATCCTTTTTCTTTTATAGTTTCTATTACTGAGTCCATTTTGTCAGAGTAGAAACTTTCTCCATTATATGAATCAAACTCTATATCTAATAAGTCATAAACTCTAGCAAATTCTTTTAAACTTTCATCTCTGAACCATTGCCATAATGCTTTAGCTTCAGCATCTCCATTTTCTAATTTAGTGAACCAAGCTCTTGCCTCATCTTCCATCTCTGGGTGCTTTTCAGCTTCATCATGGAATTGTATGTATAATTTTAATAATTCTGGTATTGGGTTGGCTTCTACAGCTTCTTTACTACCCCATAATTTGAAAGCCACTATTAACTTACCAAATTGAGTTCCGTAGTCTCCTAAGTGATTTATTCTTACTGTATTGTATCCTTGAGAATCATATATTTTGTATAAAGAATTTCCTATAACAGTAGTTCTTATATGCCCTATATGGAATGGCTTAGCGATATTTGGAGATGAGAAGTCTATTACAACTGTCTTATCCTTTCCTAAATCACTGTGTCCGTACTTTTCTTTTTGAGTTAAAACATCATTTATAACATTTTTAGCTAATTGAGATTTGTCAACGAAGAAGTTAACATATCCTCCTAAAGGTAATACCTTAGATATTGCTCCTTTAGCTTCTATTTTTTCTGCTAATTCTGCCGCTATCATATTTGGAGCTTTTCTAAATACTTTTGCTAATTTAAAGCAAGGAAATGCATAATCTCCCATTTCTTTGTTTGGTGGTACTTCTATAAGACCAACTATTTCTTCTAATGTTAAATCTTCTATGTTTTCTTTTAAGCAGTTTGCTATTTCTATCTTAAAATCTTGCATTATATTTCTCCTCTCATATTCTTATTATTTTATGGTAAATCAATTTATGAGTTTTTTCAAGTTATTTGGTTTATTTATTAACTATATTTTAGCAATATTCTTATTTATAATACAATTTTGTATAAGTTAATTATTCCATTTAAATTTAAAATAAAAATTTACTTTACTTATAGTTCTTTTTCACTTATTACTTTTATTCCATTTTCTATTAATAATGCAGCAGTAACTCCTAAGCCGTCCTTCTTTTTACCTGCAAAACTTCCATCATATATATAACTTGAACCACAAGATGGACTTCCATCTTTTAATATAGCCTCTTTGCAGTTATATAATTTAGCTATTTTTAAAGCTTCATCTGCTCCATTTCTAAACTTTTTAGTTACATCCAATCTTTGCTTATTAATTACACTTGCTTTTCCTTTTATAACATCATATCCATCTAGTTTAACTATTTCTGAAGGTTCTCTTGGTGTGCTCATTCCTCCTAATTGTTCTGGACACACTATTATAAACTCTTTACCTTCTAAGAACTTTTTTACATTTTCATTTTTATTATTTTCTCCATTGTACTTACAATTTATTCCAAGTAAGCATGCTGATACTAAAATCATATTGTACCACCTTATATATATTACTTTTATAAAAAATTTGCTATATCGCAAAATTATATATTTTAAACATCTAACGATATAGTGAACAAATCATTTTTTATTTTAGATTTACGATAGTAACTCCAGCTCCACCTTCTCCATATTGTCCAGCTCTTTGAGACTTAACATGTCTATTTCTCTTTAATACATCTTGTAGTCCAGATTTTAATACTCCAGTTCCTACGCCATGTATAACAGTTACCATTTCAAGGCCAGCTACATAAGCATCATCTAAATATTTTTCAACTTCCATTATAGCCTCTTCTAAATTCATACCTCTTAAATCTACTTCGCTTTTTACTCTTCCTGATTTAGCTTTTATTATACTTCTTGTTGATTTAGTGATTGTTGTTTTAGGGTCTTTTTTAACTTTTTGAAGAGACTTAAACGGTAGATTCATCTTCATTATTCCTATTTGAACAACAGCTTCTTTTTTATTGTTATCAACTGAAACAACGCTACCTTGTTGATTTAAAGTTATAACTTTTACTTCTTCCCCAACTTTTAAGTCTTTTACTTCTTTACTTGATACTTTAGGAACAATCATGCTCTTAACAGTTGGTTGAAGACTTCCCATTGAACTAGATATTTCTTTTCTAAGCGCCTCTATCCTTTGATTCTTTTCTTTAGATGCTCTTTCTTTTTCTAGTTCTCTAAGTTCTTTTACTATTAAATCTACTTCTTCTTTTGCTTGTCTTGTTATTCTAAAGGCTTCTTGTCTTGCTCTTTCCATTATCTTTTCTTTTTGTTCACTCATTTTCGCAAGCTTTTCATCGTACTCAGCCTTTAGCTTTTCTATTTCTGACTTTAATTTTTCGGCTTCTTCTCTATCTTCTTCAGCTTTAACTCTATTTTTCTCTACATTTTGAAGCACATCTTCTATTGCTATATTATCACTATCTATAAACTCTCTAGCTCTACTTATTACATAATCACTTAGCCCTAACTTTCTAGAAATCTCAAAGGCATTTGATTTCCCTGGAACACCTATAAGTAATCTATACGTAGGACTTAAAGTTTCTAAGTCAAAATCAACAGCTGCATTTTCAACACCTTCTTTAGTAAGTGCATAGTTCTTTAATTCACTATAGTGTGTTGTAGCTATACATTTAGCTCCAATGCTTTTTACATCTTCAAGTATAGCTATTGCAAGAGCCGCTCCTTCTATTGGGTCAGTTCCAGCTCCAAGCTCGTCAAATATTACTAAAGAGTCTTCTGTTACTTCTTTTAATATAGATACTATATTTGTCATATGAGATGAAAATGTAGATAAGCTTTGCTCTATACTTTGCTCATCACCAATATCTGCAAATACATTATCATATACACACATACTACTTCCAAAATCAGCAGGTATGTGAAGTCCACTTTGATTCATAAGTGCAAATAAACCAACAGTTTTGATAGTTACAGTTTTACCACCTGTATTAGGTCCTGTTATAAGTAATGTATGGAATTCTCTCCCTAAATAAATTGAGTTTGGAACAACAGTATCTTTATCTAGTAATGGATGTCTTCCCTTTTTTATATTTATAAATTTATCTTCATTTAAAGTAGGTTCTATACCTCTCATTTGTATAGATAATTTTCCCTTAGCAAAAGCAAAGTCTAATCTTCCTAATATCTCTTGGTTAGCTAATAGTTCATTACTTATTTCTCCTACCTTAGAAGATAATTCTGCTAATATTTTTTCTATCTCTTCTTTTTCTTGAAGTCTTAATTGCCTTAATTCATTATTCATATCAACTATACTCATAGGCTCTATAAATAATGTTGCTCCAGATGATGATTGATCATGGACAATACCAGCTACTTGTGATCTATATTCAGCTTTTACTGGCACAACAAATCTATCTCCTCTTACAGATATAATTGCATCTTGTAAGTACTTTTGATATGTAGTTGAAGATATTATTGAGTTTAACTTAGATCTTATAGATTGATTCTTTTGCACTATTCTTCTTCTTATATTTCTAAGCTCACTAGATGCATTATCAGATATTTCTACCTCACTTATTATTGCATTGAAAATTTCTTCTTCTAAATCTCTATATGTGTATAAAGAATTTGATAGGGATTGTATTATTGGGTAGTTAAAATCTTCTTCTTCACTAGATGCTAAATTATTACTAAGCATTCTGGCTACTCTTAAAGTATTTCCTATCATTAGTAAGCTACCTGGGTCTAATGCTGCCCCTACACTTGCTCTCTTTACCTTATCTTCTATATCGTATATTCCCTGTAATCCAACAAAACCTCTTTTTATAAGTATGGCTTGTGCCTCACTTGTTTCCTCTAATCTTGACTTAACTTCATTAAAGTCAGAACTTGGTGTTAGTTTTTCTATGTATCTCATACCTAATGAAGATGATGCTTTGCTTTTCAATAGGTCTATTATTTTATCAAATTCTAAAACCTTTAGTGCTTTTGAATTCATTATTTCCTCCTTGAATCTATATCTATATAATTACGTTTATTTTATGTATATTTGTATTATACTATTTGTATAGCTAACTAATATTATACATAAATATAGTTGTTTATAATAGGATAAAAACTGTATTTTGCTATATATATAAACTTATTAGTTTCAAAACTAACTATTTATTTTGGAATATATTAGATTTAGTGTTATAATATAATTATATTATTTAAGTTTCATGCTTTTTACTTAGCATATACTTAAATATTTAATTTCATCTAAAAGGAGTGAATACTTATGGAAAACGTATTAAAAGGTTTAAATCCAGAGCTTGTTTTTAATTATTTTGAAGAGATATCTCAGATACCTCGTGGTTCTGGAAATGAAAAAGCTATAAGTGATTATCTAAAAAAATTTGGTGAAGACTTAGGCTTAGAAACTATCCAAGATGATGCGTTAAATATCATAATAAGAAAACCTGCTACAAAAGGATATGAAAACTGTCCAGGTGTTATACTTCAAGGTCATATGGATATGGTTTGTGAAAAAAATAAAAACACAGAACATGACTTTACTAAAGACCCAATAAAATTAAGAATAGAAGATGACATGATATATGCTACAGGAACTACTCTTGGTGCTGATAACGGTATAGCTGTTGCTATGGGTATGGCTGTACTTGCATCTAATGATTTAGCACATCCTCAAATAGAAGTTTTAATAACTTCAGATGAAGAGGCTGGAATGAGTGGAGCTATGGCTCTTGACGGTTCTAATCTTAAAGGACAATACATAATAAACCTTGATTCAGAAGAAGAAGGTTTCTTACTTGTAAGTTGTGCTGGTGGGGTTACTGCTCACTCTAAATTAAATGCTGAGTTTACCAATGTAGATGCTAACAAACAAGCTCTACTAGTTGATATAAAAGGACTTCTTGGTGGACACTCAGGAATGGATATAATAAAACAAAGAGCTAACTCTAATATATTAATGGGAAGACTTTTAAACTCATTATGTGTTGACTTTGACTTAGCAAAAGTTGAAGGTGGTTCTAAAAACAATGCTATACCTCGTGAGTGCGAAGCTGTTATAGTAGTTGATAAGAATGATGTAGAAAAAGCTATGGCATGTATAAAAGAAATGGAAAACACTTTCATACATGAATTTGCTTCTTCTGATCCTGACATAGTTGTAGAATGTAAAGAAACTACTGTTGAAAAGGTTCTTACTAATGATTGTAAAAATAATGTAATAAGAACTTTAAACTTAATACCTAATGGAATCCAAACTATGAGTATGGATATAGAAGGACTTGTTGAAAGTTCTACTAACTTAGGTGTTGTTAGAACTCTTGAAAATGAAGTAACTTTTGAATGTGCTGTTAGAAGTTCAGTTACTTCTTTAAAAGAAAATATAACTAATAAAATGAACTTATTATCTCAAACTTTAGGTGGAGAATTTACTTTAGAAAGTGATTACCCAGCATGGGAATATGCTAAAGGTTCTAAATTAGAAGATATATGTGTCCATACTTATGAAAAATTAAATGGTAAAAAGCCTATTATAAAAGCTTTACATGCTGGTCTTGAATGTGGATTATTATTAGACAAAATGCCTCATGCACAAGCTATATCTTTTGGACCTAACATGTTTGAAGTTCATACACCAAATGAGCATTTAAGTATATCTTCAACTACTCGTACTTGGGAATACTTAGTTGCTATATTAAAATCAATGAATGAACATAACTAAGATTAGTTTCTTGTTAAACATAAAATAAGTAGGGAATTTGCCCTACTTATTTTATGTTTAATCTAATTTTACCTTTATAGCTTTATCTTCAAGAACTTCCTTAACATTATATTTATCATCTACAATAGTTGGTACGATTTTTAATTCGCTATAATTATTAGATGTATTTTTATATTTCTCAACTACTTCATGCGTTCCATTATTTACATTCATCCCATCTGGAATTATTTCCTTATTATTTTCATCTTTTACTTTTAATCTTATACGATCAAAATCAACATTATTTATTCCTAGAAACTTATACTTTATTTCTACAGATAGAGGCGAAGCTATTACTTCACTAAATTCTATGCTAGCTACTTTATTATTTAATGAAAATTCTATAACTTCATCTATTGAATATGATTTAGATTTATCTATTAAATCCTCTCCCTTTATGTCTATATTAAACTCCCAGTTTCCTCTTATAATCCCAGAATGTGGACCACCAGCTTTTTTAACCTCATCATAAAATTTATATTGAGATTCCCAATCTTGTTCAAGATGAAGTTTTTTAATTTGAATTTTGAAATTATATATTTTATCTTTGTTTATAACATAAGGAAATTCATCTTTTTTAACTCGTTCAGAATTAATGTCGTTGCCTTCTTTAATAGTCATATCTATTCCTTGTTCCATAACAACATCTACTGATTTTTCTTTTTTTTGATAATGATCTCCTATTGCCCAAGATTGACCTTCATACTTAACTCCATCTATATATATATTGTTTATTTCTCCTACCGTTAATAGTGTTTCCTCTCTTCCCCATTTATCAAATGACCACTCTTTCTGTTGCTTCTCTGTGAAATCTTTGAATGGATTAAATTTGCTGTAATCAACATTTAAGTTTAGTATCAAGCTTCCATTATCTAAAATTACATCTTTAAGTGAAATCTTTACATTTTTATCTATCGCTACCTTATTTATATTGTACTTATAATCTTCAAGTTCTTCTTTTTTCATATTTACAATATCACCTAATGAATACCAAAATCTTTCTATGTCTGCCCATATATTATTATCTAGAATAATACCACTACTTAAAATTGCTAATAATGAAGCTGCTACTATACCTCTTTTAAATCTTTTATTCTTATTTCTATTTCTAATTTTTATTTTCATTTTATTTTTAAGCTCATCATTATTATCAAACTTTACTTCTTCATAATCATCTACATTCATTTTTACATCATTTAATATTTCAAAATCGTCCTTCATACTTAACCTCCCTATTTAGATATACTTTCCCTAATTCTTTTTCGCCCTCTGGATAAACGATTATATAAATTAGACACCTTTGCGTTATTTTTCACTGCTATACTCTCCAAACTTTCACCTTCTAAATAGTGTTTTATAAAAAGTTCCCTATCTTTATCATTTAAATGACTTAGTATCTCTTTTATTTCTTCCTCAATTTCAGCTTTCATTAAATCAGTATCTATGTAATATAATTCTTGACTTATATCAGTAGTTTCAATTTTTGATATATACTTTCTTTTATAATCTATCGCTTTATATTTTGATATTGCACATACCCAGTTTTTAAAATCATTCTTGCTTTTATCAAAACTTTTTATACTATCCCATATAGATAAAAGTACATCACTTACACACTCTTCCTCATAATTTATAAGTACACCTAAATGTCTTCTAATTACTGATGTTATTAGACCCCTATAACTATCTATTAACATCTCCATTCCTTCTTCTTTCCTTTTCCTTATATACTTAATAATCAATTCATCTTGCAAAATAATTCCTCCTTACCCTCTTTTATAAAAGCTTTTATACTAACTAATACGTAATCTATATAAAAATCCTATCAACTTAGTTCAAAATTTTTTATTATTTACACGAAATTAAAGCAGAGTTTCACATTAACAAAACTCTGCTTTATAAAAATTTTATAAATTTATTAATAAAATTAATTACAATATAACCCATCCGCCCATTATCTGGCTTACTTCAAATCCTCTTTTTTTGTACATTTCATAGGCTATTTTATTTTGTTCTATGACTATAAGCGCAATTTCTTTAACTTGTCTCTCTGCTAAAAACTGTATTGCTGTTTCTATTATTCTCTTTCCATACCCCTTGCCTCTATATTTTTTACATAATCCAATATCAAATAATCCCTTGTCACTTTCAATAATAATTTCTATAAATCCGATTTCATTATCTTCTTCATCTAATACTATAAAATATCTATTATTATCATTTTTACTTTTTTCTATATTTTTGTTTACAGTGTCAATATTTGTTACTGTACCATGTGGCATATCACTAAATGAATCATTATAAATATCTATATACCTTAACTTATTTTCTTCATTTAAACTTTTTAGCTTCAATAATTTATTCCTCTTACACCTATCCTTTAATACCATTTCAAAAGAATTGTATTCTATTTTAAAGTTTAGTTTATTTATCTCTTCATTAGATATTTCTTGTTTATTTATTCCTAATCTTATATCCGTCGCTCCTTTTGCTTTAGATATGTTAACAGATTCTTCTACTAGTTTTCTTATTATTTCAACTTTATCTGTTATATCCTTAGCACATTTTATTTGGTGAATATATGCACTTTTTAATATTTTTGCTACTTCTAAAACTACGCATATACTCGCCACTACTTTATTTTCCTCAAAATAAAATAATGCACCTTCACCATATTCATATATTTTTATATTAAATTTATCATCCAATTCTTCTAATAAATTAACTGAATTTTCCTTAACTTTTATGAATTTATAAACTTCATTCTTTTCTATATTACTTAAATTAGTGTATGATTTTATATATCCCATAAATTTACCCTTTTGTTTCAATTCCTCATCTTTCATTTTTAATCTATTTAACCTTATATTTATTATAAATACATTTATAACAAAGTACCATTCCTACTATCATAAATGAAGATAGTATAGCAATAACTATACCTCCTACCATAGAACCAAGTAGTGGTATCAATAAAAATGATAACCCATACGCAATCCACATAATTCCATTTGCTCTATTATATGCTTTTATATTACTTATTTCTTCTGATTTAACTATAGTCCCTGCCCAAAAGTGCATAGGAGTTTTTCTTTTAAATGAATATATTCCTATTCCTACAAAAAACAAAACTGCAGGCATCATTGATATAGCTATTACTATATCATCTTTTTGAGTATAGCTTGTTTGGCTAGACTTGAAATTATTATATTTAACCGAATTTGTGCTACTTTTTAAATTATACTTTTTTATTAATTGATTATATGTTTCTATTGTTTTATTACTATCTTTATCATTGTATATTAGAGTTTTATCGCTTGTTGTGATTTTTATATATGGTTTGCTATTACGATACACATATAACTTCCCCTTTTCATCTCTGTCTATTTGGAAAGTTCCCCTTAAATATGTTGCTGTGCTAGTACCATTTACTTTATTTCCTATAGGAATGTCATCTAATAGCTCTGCACTTTTAATATCCTTTATATATGCTATCTATTTTTATCCTTATTTTATCTTCTTCGAAGTGCATTTTATGAAGACTATGGTCCATATTTAGAAATATAATTAACCCCATAGCCATCGCTATCATTATCCCAAAGACTATCTTTTCATATTTATTAGAAATCATAATATCATCCCCTATACAAATAAAGATATATAAATCAATATATTAAAATTGACTTACATATCTTTTCTCTACATTACTTCATATATAACCCCTCTAGCTTCATATCTTCATTATAAGTGATTGTAAACTGTGCTTTACCATTATCAAATTCCACAACTTCTACTACAGTAGCTAAATCTTCATTACCTATTAATTCTTCTTTGTTAATAGACTTAAATTTACCTAGTTTATCTTTCATAGGTTGCCACGCTTCTTTTAATTGTTCTGCATTTATTTGAGTTTTTAAATTTTCACTCATTTTATCTATAACTTTACTATACTCGTCATTACAAATCATATTAACTATTCCTTGAGCATCTTCTTTTAACAATTCTTCATCATAAGATTCACTTAATTTTGAAGTAGTACATCCCCCTAGTACAACTCCTGTTAAAAATACTAATAATAGCATTTTCATTTTTTTCATAACACATCCCCCTTATTTTATTAGTATTGCAATATTTTCGTTTGGTAGTTTATTTAATTTTATTATAATTCCTAATACATTTGATAATCAAATAAATATACATAGGACACAGTAAATTGTACTTATATTACATTTTAAATCTCTTTACTATTAATAAAATTTATTACAAGCAAAAAAATAGGGGCATATACCCCTATCAAATTATTTATTATTGAATAAAGAATTTAAATATAATCCTAAAATTCTTTCCCTATATTAACAAAAAACTATTTTTCGAGCGATATTTAAATATATCCTGTAGCATAAATTTACTTATATACATAAATATTAATTGCTTTTACATAATAAGTCATTCAATACCTCAAAATCATTTCCAGCTATAACTAACACATCTTGAGGAAGAATTTGAGTAGATCCATTTGGAATCAATACTTCCTTGTTACGCTTTATCATTACGATAAGTATATCCTCAGGTATATTTGAATCCATTATAGCTTTATTTGCAATGCCACTATTATTTTGAACCGTTATTTCTAATAAATTTGTACCTATCTCTTCCCTGTAATCATTGAATGTCTTTAATACTGGAGACTTATCATCAATTAAGTCGAGCTTTTTAGCTACTGTAGGTAAAAGTGTACCTTGTATCGCAACAGAGAACAAAGCAACAAAAAATACTATATGGAAAATATCACTTTCAACAGGAACTCCATAAGTTACTGCATATATTGCAAAAACTATTGAAGCAGCACCTCTAAGACCTACCCAAGATACAAAAGCTTGTTGCTTTAAAGGAATTTTAAACCAACTTAGTATGCTAAAAATTGCTATTGGTCTTGCTATACAAATCATAAATATAGATATGGAAATACCTTTTATCATTACAGAAGGTATTTGCGATGGGAATGATAGCAGTCCTAATATGAAAAATAACATTATTTGCATAATCCATGAAATTCCATCAAAAAATTGGAACATACTTTTTTTATGTGGTATCTTACTGTTACCTATCATAATACCAGTCATATATACAGATAAATATCCATTTCCACCAAAATGCTCACTTAAAGCATAAGATAGTACTGCTATTCCCATAACAAATATAGGATAAAATCCATCTATTTCAAACTTGGTATTTCTTAATAAATAAATTGTAAGCTTACCTAATAAAACAGCCGATAAAATTCCAACTACAACTTGATTTAAAAGCATTGGTATTATGGTATCATATCCTTTATCTGCCATTAATCCTAAAATAATTATAGTCAACATATATGCTAAAGGGTCATTGCTTCCACTTTCAATCTCTAATATTGAAGCAATAGATCCCTTTAAGTTTAACTTTTGAGAACGTAATATTGCGAAAACTGATGCCGCATCTGTAGATGCAACTATCGATCCTATAAGTAATCCTTCTAATAAAGAAGTATCAAATACCTTAAAGCAAAATATTCCTGTTAAACCAGCAGTTATAACAACACCTACTGTTGATAGAAGTATTGATGGAACAGCAACTGGTTTTGCCATATCCCAACTAGTACCAAATCCTCCATAGAACATTATAAAAACTAATCCTATAGAACATATCTGTCTTGTTAATTCATAGTTATCAAAATATATTCCAACAATACCATCAGATCCAGTCAACATTCCTAATCCTATAAAAATTAGAAGAATTGGGACTCCAAATTTATATAAAATTTTACTTGATGTTATACATATTAATAGAACTAATGAACACATAATCATTAAGTTTATCAAATAATTATTACCTCCTTTATTATAATTAATTAAGTTTAGTGAATTTAAATTTAAGGTTTTAGAATTTTTATAGGCAGGATTTTAAATAATACTGGAATTATATTTAAAAACTTTATTTTTTATCTTACTGTTGTTATATAATTATTTTATGTTAAATTTATTCTTTTATGTTAGGTTCGATTTCTTATCCTTAAGTTTAAAATAACATAAAATTCTATACTTTGTATATGTTTTTTGTGTTAAATATTTGTTAAAAAAATATTCTAATTTTCTACTATTATTTTAAGATATTTTATTTAATAAATTATTACAATTTAAAAGAGTAACAAATGCTTATTATAACTTAGGCTTTGTTACTCTTTTGGTATTATTTTTTATTTTTAAAATTAACCTTTGTTACATTATCTCTCTTAACTTTAGGTGCTAATTTTCCTTCTTTTAGTCCTAATAATGACTCTATTTCATCAGGATAAAGGCTTAATCCACAACTTGCTAAGTTATCCACTAAAGTAGCTCCACTCATAATACCACTTTCAAGTATCATATCCACAGATTTTCTAAGTAAAACTGGACTTGTTGCTTTTATATTAGCATCTAATGGTTCCTTCTTGCTCCAACCTTTCTTATCCATTTGGTTCATTAAGTACATATATTTCTTGTAATTAATAACACCTAGCTGGTATCCTCTTAATATCATAGCCCATATTGGAACTATCCATTTTGCTTTTAATTCTACAAAATCCTCTATCTCATTAACATCTTTTAAATCTGGTAAGAATGTTTCTTCTGGCAATAAAAATACACACGCAAATTCATCTTTTGAGAATTTTTTAGCTTGTATCCCCGCTTCAACACTAACCATGTATGCTAATTCATAAGCTAAGTCATAGTTTCTTGTAGTCGCTGATTTTTTATCATTTCCTAAAGATACTATATATCTAGTATTTTTATCAGTTGTTTGTTTTTGCGTAAACGCTAGTGCTCCTTTTGTATTTACATTAGTGTCTGTTACTATTATCCCATTATACTCTAACACGCTTAACACATTTCCTATAGGTCCATCACCTAATTCAAAATGTCTTCTTACTTTTGTTGCTAATGTCTCTATATCATCGTTTCTATTTAAGTTAGTTGGTATGTTCATTTCTGGGAATTGTATATATCCTTCTATAAAAGATAATATTTTATGTGCCATTACTAACTTTTCTTTGTATGAAATTTCTTCTACTCTAGGTATTCTCGATTCTGGCTTTATATGAGTACTATCAACTACAACTTTAATGTTATCCATTTGGAAGAAGTATTCTTTTGGAAACCTTAAAGCATTTGCTAATTTCATTTCATTTTCTGGAGTTGGCTTGTACTTTTCCTCTTCAAAAGCAATTATATCTTTTTTATTTATATTTATTTCTTTAGCTAGCATATCTACAGTTTTTCCTCTATACATTCTAGCTATTTTTAATCTTTTACCATTAAAAACTTTTTTTCTGCTCATAATATCCGTCTCTCTTTCAAGTTTATTTTATATATACAAAAGTTAAATTAATAAATTTTATGCAAATCTATATTAGCCATACATAATAAAAATATTTTATATTGGCTAAGTTATACGAATTTACTAAATTTAATTTATACTAAACTTTATATTATATATATTTAAAAATGCTCTGGATACTAATACCCAGAGCATTATTCAACTTTTATACTGTTGATAATATTATCATATTTATTAATTATAGTCAATTTATGTATATTATATCTCTATAGTCCTAGCTCATCACTTATTCCTTGCATTGCCTCTAGTGATAGTTGTGCAAATTCAGCAAATGGAATGCCTAATTCTTCTATGCTTCTCATTGCATCCCTGTTTGCTCCTGCTGCAAATTTAAGTTCTTTCATACGCTTAGTTATAGACTTTACTTTTACACTAGATAATTTCTTATCTGGATAAACTAAAGCTATGGCTGTTATAAATCCAGTTATTGGATCTGCTGCATATATAGCTTTATCAATTGTGCTTATTCTTTTTGTTCCATTATCTTCATTATGAGCTTTTATTGCTTGATATATGTAATCATTTCCAAAACCTTCATTTTTAAGTAATTCGATAGTTTTGATCCCATGCAATTTAGATTCTTCTGGATTATTTTTATAATCTAACATATCTGAATCTAAATCATGTAGTAATCCTGCTAATGCCCAATCATCAGATTTTTCTGGTTCTAGTTTATTTCCTAAAGCTTTCATTACAGCTTCTACTGCATATGAGTGCTTTATTAGATGTTCAGATTTTAAATATTTATTTACTAATCCTACTGCTTGTTCTCTCATTTCCCAATACCTCCTATATAAATATTAAATCTATTATAATTTTTTAAGTAAATATATTTGATATTGTTGATAATACATATACTTACTATACAAATTTAATTTATTCTACTCCCTTGTAATAATGACCTGCACTTACACCTTTAGCATCTAATTCATTATAAAGTTTTGTAGCTTTACTTCCTAATTTGTAGTTGTTGCTTAATACTTCTTGATATGCCTCTATTACCTTCTTAACAGTTTGACTATCTTCTAATGTAAAATCTAATCTAAATGTATTTATACCTATTTCATTTAGTTCGTATAAGTTATCTAACATACAAGTAACATTTGTATTATATATAGTTGTTCTACAGAATAGATCTTGTGATAATCTAAACTCTTCCCCTTTAGAGTTTCTTAGTGCATATGTGCTTTGGCTACATTTAGCAACTCTTTTATCTTTTTTGCAATCTCGAACTACTACTCCCATTGGACAGTATTCTGTTATCATAAGTGGAGTATATCCATAAACCACAGATTCTATATTAATATCTGTATATTTTATTGTTTCTCTTATTTCATTTATGTTTAATTCCTGAGATATACAAAGATTAGTTGCACCTATTTCTTTAAAGTAATTTATAGTTTCACTATTGAATGCATTTAAGTAGTAATCTATATTTAGCTCTTTACCTTTAAAATAATCTATAGCTCCCCATATACCTACTTGTATAGAATTTACTCCTATATTTTTAGCTTTTTCTAATTGCTTGTATTCCTTGCCTCTTATTATTCTAGGAGCTGAATATATAACTTTTATATTATATTTTAGTCCAGCTTTTATAGCTTCTTCTAATGTTTTAGTATCTTCATAATATATTTTATCTATACCGCACTCAAGTGCACTTTGTAATTGTTCTAAATTTTTAACTTTAACAGATAAATTACTTACCGTATCTCGATTAAATTTAATTGGATTATATGATAATCTTCTATTTTTAAAATCTCTATTTTTTATTTTAACTCTTTCTTTATCTAAAAGCTCTATACAATCTCTTCTCATTTGATTTAGTATACTTATTGGTAAACTTACATTTTCATCTAATTCTATATTTACACTATCCATTTCATAAGGAGTATTACCTAATTTTCTAAGCTGAGTTTCTATTTTTTCCTCACTTAAAGCTACCTTCATAGCCTCTTCAACTATTTTGTCTCCTTCTATTGTGGCAGTATTTCCTTTTTTATCAGCTAATGTAAGTATTGGTTTTTTATCTAGCTTAACACTTATATATGAATCTATCATGTTTTTAACAAATTCTTTATCTTGAGTAAATGTAGCTTGTACTCTATCCATAAGTTCACTATCTGATGTTTTAAATACTATTTGATTTCTTTTAGCTTCACCTATAAAATCTAGTTCTATTATCTCGCCCTTATATCCTATAGTATCTATCTCACCATTTTTGATGATTCTTCCTATAGTTCCACCACCAAGATTTATTCCATCGCCTTTTTTAAGTGTATTTTCAAGTCTTATCTTTAGTCTTTTAGCTTTTTTATTGTAATCTAATACCTTACCTAAATATAATCCTTGATTATTTGGAAGTTGTGAATTCATTACATCTGCGCCAACTTCTCCTAAAATAAGTCCTTTTGTAAATTTTCTATTAAATATAGTGTATAAATCACTTATTGTTTCATCTGAAACATTCACTTTTTTAGTTTGTAAGTATTCATCTATAGTTTTTCTATAACTCTCTATAACAGTAGCTACATACTCAGGTCTTTTCATACGACCTTCTATCTTAAGAGAATGAACTCCTGCATCTATTATTTTATCTATTTCTTCTATTGTGCTTAAATCTCTTGGACTTAATAAATAGTCTCCATTGCTATTTACTACTTCTCCAGTATAAACATCTAAAAGTTCATATCTTTGTCTACATGGTTGAGCACATCTTCCTCTATTTCCTGATCTGTTACCTATCATAGAACTCATTAAACATTGTCCAGAATAGCATACACACAGTGCTCCATGAACAAATACTTCTATATCTGCTTTACAGTTATCACATATATATTTTATTTCATCTACTTTAACTTCTCTTGCTAGTACTACTCTATCAAATCCAGCATTTTCTAGATATCTAACATCTTCTAAAGAATGTGCTACCATTTGTGTACTTGCATGTATTTCAAAATCAGGTAACTCATTTTTAATAATTCTAGCTATACCTATGTCTTGAAGTATAACTGCATCTACATCTATGTCGTATAGATATTTAGCATACTTAAAAAAATCTTCTATTTCATTTTGTTTTATTAATGTATTAGCCGTTACAAAAACTTGTACTCCTCTTATGTGAGCATATTTTACTGCTTCTCTTAATTCTTCTCTATCAAAATTATTTGCTGATGCTCTAGCACTAAATTCTTTTCCTCCTAAGTAAACTGCATTTGCACCATTTTGAACAGCTGCTTTTAACGCTTCAAAGGAACCAACGGGTGCTAATAATTCTATGTCTTTCATACTTCTCCTCCTATACGTAATATTTTTTCTATATTTATAATGTCCCTAAGTTTTAAAATTAAAACCTTCAGGTCCCCCTGAAGGTTTAATTTTAAATATAAGTAAACTTATTTCATTGCTCTAAGATATTTTAATTCATTTTCTATTTCAATTTTTTCTAATTGTAATTTATATGCATCATTTTGGAATTTAGAAGAAAGTTGTTCTGCAACATTAGCTTTTTCTTCTGCCATTTCAACAGATGATTTAAGCTCTTTTATTTCATTTTTTAAATCTTCAACTTCTTGTTTAGATAAATTAGTGCCATTTTTTAGTTGCTCTATTTCTTTCTTTTGTTCCTCTATTAACTTATTAAGTTCTTCTATCTTAGATATATGGTTCTTATTTTCTTTATCTTTGTTTTCTAAGTGGTATTCAAGCTCTTTTATTTCAAGCTTATATTCTTCCCCACTATTTCCAACTTTTTTCTTTAATTCTTCATTTTCTTTTTCTACTTTTTCTAGTGTATCTGCACAATCAAACAATTCATCTGTTATATTTATAGCTGCTAATATAGCTACTTGAGATGAGCTTAATCTTTTATTAGCCTCACCTATTTTATTCATTTCTGTATCTACAAATGCTGCTACACTTATCATATGTTTTTCAGATTTTTCTCCAACCATAGGATACTCTGCACCATGTATCTTAACGGTAACTTTGTTCATACTAATATCCCCCTTGTATTAGTTAGATCTTAGTGTTGCACCTAATTTTTCACTTAACTCATTTAATATTTTATCGTGTACTTTTGCCACATCTTCATCAGTTAAAGTTTTCTCTATACTTCTATATGTTATAGAGTATGCTATAGACTTGTATCCTTCTTCTATTTGAGCACCTTTATATACGTCAAATAATTTGTAGCTTTCAACTAATCCACCTGCATTAGCTTTTATTATATCTTCTATTTCTTTAACATATACTTCATCCTTAACTAATAAAGCTATATCTCTTGATGTAGATGGATACTTAGGTAATGGAGTATAAGTTTTTTCTGTTGATGTATTTTCAAATACAGATTCTACATTCATTTCACAAACATAAACTCTTTGTCCTAAGTTATAATTTTCTATTACGTCTGGATGTAATTCTCCAAATGTACCTATGCATTCTCCATTAAACATAACTTTAGCACATCTTCCTGGATGGAATGTTGGGTTAGTTTTTTCTGGTTCTATTTCATATCCTTTGAACCCTACATTATTTAGTACACTTTCTACAACACCTTTTATAGAGAAGAAATCTACATCTTTTCCATACATTCCTATACAATATTTCTTCGTTTCTACTGGTAATCCTTCTTGTGGTGTAAATGTATTTCCACATTCAAATGCTGATACTTCTTCAACTTTATGAGCTACATTTGTAGATAATACTTCTAACATATTAGGTATTAGTGTAGTTCTCATAACTGAAGTTTCCTCACCTAATGGATTCATTAGTTTTACAAAGTTTCTTCTAGAGTCTTCAGATGATAAATTTATTCTATCAACACCTCTTGGGCTTACAAATGAATATGTTAATATTTCATTTAAGCCTGCTGCTATTGAACTAGATACTATCTTATCTGTGAACTTTTGTTTATCAGTTTTTACACCTGCTGTAGCATTTCCTTCTAAAGTAGCTGTTGGTATATTTTCATATCCGTATATTCTAGCTATTTCTTCTAATATATCTGCATCTTCAGCTATATCTAGTCTAAAGCTTGGAACTTCTAATTCTAATTTTTCAGAAGATATTAGGTTACATTTAAACTCTAATCTTTCTAATATGCTTATAAATTGGTCCATTGGTACGTTAACACCTAATAATTTGTTTATTCTCACAGGGTTAACAGTTATCTTTTGAACTCCTTCTTTTACTGGATAGTAGTCAAGCATTCCGTTAAGAACTCTACCACATCCTAATTCTTCTATTAATTGACAAGCTCTATTTACAGCAGTCTCTGCTAAATTAACATCTATACCTTTTTCGAATCTTGATGAAGCTTCTGTTCTAAGTCCTAATTTTTTAGATGTAGCTCTTATACTTTCTTTTGCAAAGCTTGCACCTTCAAGGAATATTGATGTAGTTGTATCTTTAACCTCAGAATTTTCTCCACCCATTATTCCCGCTAAGTCTAAAGTTTTTTCTTCATTTCCTATAACTAACATATCTGATGTTAATTCTCTTTCAACACCATCTAATGTAGTAAACTTTTCACCTTGCTCAGCTAATTTAACTGTCATTTTATTGTATTTTATATCTTCTAAGTCAAATGCGTGAAGTGGTTGACCTAGCTCTAACATAACATAGTTAGTTATATCTACTATGTTGTTTATTGGTCTCATTCCAGCTTCTATAAGTCTTCTTTGCATCCAGTATGGAGATGGTCCAACTTTAACGTCTTTTACAACTTTTCCACAATATCTCTTACATAAATCTGTTTGAATATCTATTTCAAATTGCATTTCTTCATCAGAACCATTTACTTTTATTTCTGGGAATTTTAATTCTTTTCCTACGGTAACAGCAGCCTCTCTTGCAAGCCCTATTATAGATCTACAATCTGGTCTATTAGAAGTTATTTCAAATTCTATTAATGCATCGTTTATTCCTAAAACTTCTCTAACATCTTTTCCTAATTCAAAAGATTCTTCATGGTCTAATATATATATCCCATCTTTTTTATGTTCTTCAACGTATTGAGAAGGTATAGTTAATTCCTCTGCACCACAGAACATCCCTTCTGATAATACTCCTCTTAACTTACCTTTCTTTATTTTGAAATCTCCAGGTAATACTGCACCTATTCTAGCAACTGGTACATAGTCTCCTACTTTTATGTTAGTTGCATTAGTTACTATTTGAAGTATTTGTCCATCAGCTACTTCAACTTTTGTTACTTTTAATCTATCTGCATCTGGATGTTGTTCTATTTCAAGTATTTTACATACTTCAACTCCATTTGTTTCTTTTCCAAAGAACTCTACTTTCTCAACTTTTGATCCTGTCATAGTCATCATATCAGCGAATTCTTGTGTATCTAAATCTATATCAACGTAATCTCTTAACCATTTTAAAGGTACTAACATCTTAAATCCTCCTAATTAAAATTGATTTAAAAATCTCATATCATTTTCAAATAATAGTCTTATATCATCTATTTCATACTTAAGCATTGTTATTCTATCAAGTCCCATACCAAACGCAAATCCACTATAAATTTCTGGATCTATTCCACAGTTTCTAAGTACATTTGGATGAACCATACCTGCTCCTAGTATTTCTATCCAACCTTCACCTTTACACATTGGACATCCTGCTCCTTCACATTTAAAGCAAGTAACGTCTACTTCTGCACTTGGCTCTGTGAATGGGAAGTTGTGTGGTCTAAACTTAGTTTTTGTATGCTCACCAAATAACTTCTTAACGAACATATCTAAAGTTCCTTTTAATTGTGCCATTGTTACATCTTTACCAACTACAAGCCCTTCAACTTGATGGAACATTGGTGAATGTGTAGCATCTGGAGCATCAAATCTGAAACATCTTCCTGGAGATATTATTTTTATTGGTAACTCTTGACTCTTCATTGTTCTAACTTGAACTGGTGAAGTTTGAGTTCTAAGTAATAACTCTTCATTTATATAGAAAGTATCACTCATATCTCTAGATGGATGATCTTTTGGTGCATTTAATGCATCAAAGTTATTTTCTATAGTTTCAACTTCTGGACCTTCTGCTATAGAGAATCCCATTCCTATAAATATTTCATTTACTTCATCTATTATTTGAGATATTGGATGCTTTTTACCAACTTTAACTGGTCTTGATGGCATAGTTACATCTATAACTTCTTCTGCTAATTTTCTTTGTTTTTCTGCTAACTTTAACTCTTCTTTCTTTGAAGATATAGCACCTTCTATAGCCGCTCTAACTTCATTAGCAACTTTACCTATTACAGGTCTTTCTTCTGCTGATAATTTACCCATTTCTTTTAGGATTGATGTTATCTCACCTTTTTTACCCATGTACTTTACTCTTAAACTTTCAACAGCTTCTATACTAGAAGTATCTTTAATTTCATTTAATGCAGCTTCTTGTAAATTAAGTAATTTTTCTTGCATTATATTAATTCACCCTTTCGCAGTTTTTTGTATAAAAAAAGTCCTTCATCCCTATCTAGGGACGAAAGACTATTATTCGCGGTACCACCCTAGTAGCTTAATAATTAATAAATTATTAAACCACCTCTAATAAACTTAACGCGTTTTAACGTTAAAGCCTACTGTAATTTCAGCTTTAATACTCCAGAGGGAACTTCTTTTGGATACTTAGAAAGTACTCTCAGCCTACGGTACTTATCTCTGTACTAAGTTAATTCAAAATACTTTTCTCTTTCATAGTATTTGATAATATTGTTTTTGCGTTTAATTATATCATACTATGTATAATGTTTACAAGGTGTTACACTAAGTATTTCTTTATTTCGTACATTAATATTGCAGAGCTTATAGCTGCATTTAATGATTCTGCATTACCATATATAGGTATTTTGACCAACATATCAGATTTTGATACTAGTTCATCATTTATTCCATTGGCCTCATTCCCTATTACTAAAGCTGTCTTGTAATTATATTCAACTGTGTTGTAGTAATTATTTGTATTTAAATAGCTTGATACTATATCAAAATTCTTTAATTTTAAAATTCTTAGAGCTTCTTCTTGAGTAGCATGTATTATATTCATATCAAATATAGAACCCATAGTAGACCTTATAACCTTTGGATTGTATATATCTACACATCCTTTTAATGCAATTATTGCATCTACCCCTGCAGCATCTGCTGTTCTTATTATCGTACCCATATTACCTGGGTCTTGTATTCTATCTAATATTAAAACAAATTTATGCTCATCTTTTAAATACTCTTCTATATTTCTTTGTTTAAAGTTTACTACTCCTAAAATACCTTGAGTGTTTTCCGTATCTATTAATTCATTGAATATTTTATTAGTCGTTTTATAAATTTTTATATTATTAGTTTTTAGGGTATCTAAAAATTTAAGATGTTCTTCTTTATTTTCAAAATCTTCATTTATAAATACATAATCTAGACTAGCCTTACATTCTACTGCAAGAGTTAGTATTCTATATCCTTCAATTATAAATTTAGATTCTTTATTTCTATTTTTAGTCTTAAGTAGTGATTTCGTATATTTTACTTTATTATTATCTTTAGCTGTTATTATTGTAGGCATTATTACTTTCTCCTAATAAATTCTTCATTTTCTGATGCGATAGTACTTATATGGCTATTTTGACCTATTACAACCAAAATACTACCTGCTTTTAACTCTTCATCTGGAGCTGGAGTAACATTTATGCTCTTACCTGTTTTTATAGCTAATACAGTTATTTCAAACTTAGCTCTTAAGTTTAATTCAACTAAAGTCTTTCCTACCCAACTATTTGGTGTTACTATCTCTACAATTGAATAATCTGGATCTAATTCTATATGATCTAGTATATTATCAGAAACTAAGTTATGTGCAACTCTAACACCCATATCTCTTTCTGGGAATACTACCCTATCCGCTCCTATTTTATATTGAACTTTAGCTTGTAGTTCATCTTTTGCCTTACATACTATATGAGGTACACCCATTTCTTTTGCTATAAGTGTAGCCATTATAGATGCTCTTATATCTGAACCGATGGCAACTATTGCAACATCAAAGTTACCTAGTCCTAAAGATCTTAATGACTGCTCATCTGTTACATCTACTATAGCAGCATGAGTTACTTTATCTGCTATATTTTGTATAATTTCTTCACTTTTATCTATAGCCATCACTTGATGACCTAAAAGATGCATAGTTGTAGCAACTGATGCTCCAAATCTTCCACAACCTATAACTATATATTGCTTCATTTCCTTCGTCCTCTCCACACTTAAATTATTCTTTACTATAAGTAAAGGCTATATTATCCAACTATTATCTTCCCTTCAGGGTATCTTATAGGAGGATTATTCTTTGTTTTTCTAGACATTATCGCCATAAATATTGTAAGAGATCCAACTCTTCCCATAAACATAAATAACATTATAAATATTTTTCCTAATGTACTTAAATTAGGACTTCCACCTAGACTTAATCCAACTGTAGCAAATGCTGATACTACTTCAAACCCTGCTTCTATTAAACTAAAACTTGGGTCAGTTATAGTTATAATTATAGTTCCAGATAAAACAACAATTATACCTATAAGAAATATTCCTAATGATTTTCTAACTATTGATGTTCCAATTCTTCTTGATCCTACTTCTATATCTTCTTTTCCAAGTATAAATGATTTAACAGTTAGAACTAAAGTAGCTATAGTCGTAACCTTTACACCACCACCTGTAGATGCAGGAGATGCACCAATAAACATTAGTATTATCATTATAAATAAACTATTCTCATGCATTGCCGTTAAATTGACTGTATTGAATCCTGCTGTTCTAGTTGTTACTGATTGGAAGAACGATGCAAGCATTTTTCCACCAAATCCTAACTTTCCTATTGTTTTAGGATTGTTGTATTCTAATACTAAAATAAGTAACATACCTACTAATATTAATGACACTGTTGTAATTAATACTATTTTAGAATGTAAATTTAATTTAGATAATTTTCTATTTTTTATTATATCTAAAATTACAGGGAATCCTAATCCCCCAAATATTATAAGTAATGAAATTGTAACACTTACTGTAAAGTTATTTACATAGTATGTTAATGATGTAAACTTACCTGAAACTGGCCCCATTAAATCAAATCCTGCATTACAAAAAGCTGAAATAGCATGAAATATACTATACCAAGTTCCTTTTAATAGCCCAAATTGAGGTATAAATACTGTTGATAATATTAATGCTCCTATACCTTCTATGGTAAATGTCATTAATAATACATACCTTGTTAACTTAACTAAGCCTGACAAATCAAATTGATTTAAAGATTCTTGGATTAATAGTCTTTCTTTCAGATTTATTCTTTTCTTAGTTATAAGTGCAAATAGCGTGGTTATTGTCATAAATCCTAAACCACCAATTTGAATAAGTAGTATTATTACTACGTGTCCAAATCCATTCCAATAAGTTGCCGTATCTGCCATTATTAATCCTGTTACACATACAGCTGATGTTGAAGTAAATAAGGCATCTATAAATCCGATGCTTTCTCCGCTTTGAGTTGCTATAGGAAGATTTAATAGAAGCGCTCCAATTAATATAACGCTAGCAAACCCTAAAACCATTACTTGAGTTGGTTGCATTTTATTTATAAGAGCAATAAATCGCTTAAATATGGTCTTCATCTGTATTTATGCCTCCTTCTCACTTTATAGCTAATAAGTTTTTTCTCATTAGATACATCCTTCTTTTCAATTATTACTATATTATATTCCAAAACCTATATAAAAACAATAAAGGATATGTAAATTGGCCTATTTAAAATATTCACAATTTATAAACTTCCTTTACATATTTTTAACAAAACGTATTCATATTATATAATTTTTTATTTTTTTATAGAGTATAAAATCTATAATTTTATGGATATAAAAAAAGCCTTTGAATTTTATTCAAAGGCTTTTTATGAACTTAACTATTTAATTAAGCTAATTTTGACTTAGCAACTTCTACTAATTTAGCAAATCCTTGAGGATCGTTTATAGCCATTTCAGATAACATCTTTCTGTTAACTTCAACACCTGCTAATTTTAATCCGTTCATGAATCTTGAGTATGATAATCCATGAGCTCTAGTTCCAGCGTTTATTCTTTGTATCCAAAGTTTTCTGAAGTCTCTCTTCTTTAACTTTCTTCCTATATATGCGTTCTTTAACGCCTTCATTACGAATGTATTAGCTGGTCTGTATAACTTGCTTCTAGATCCTCTGAATCCTTTTGCAAGCTTTAATATTTTCTTATGCTTTTTACGAGCGTTCATTGCTTTTTTAACTCTTGCCATCTCTGTGACCTCCTTTGTTTTTCTCTTTTAAAATTTCTATTTTAATTTAATCCGATTTTTAGTATGGTAATAATTGTGCTATTCTTCTAGCATCACCTTCACTAACTATTCCTGCTTTTCTTAATTGCATCTTAGTTTTAGCAGCTTTCTTAGTTAATATATGTCTTCTGAAAGCTTTAGCTCTCTTTAATTTTCCACTTCCAGTTTTTTTGAATCTTTTAGCAGCTCCTCTATGAGTTTTCATTTTAGGCATTTTTATTTCCTCCTCTCAGTTTATCATCTATTTTTTTGGATCTATGATTACAACCATGTTATTGCCCTCAAATTTTGGTGGCTTTGCTGGTTCTCCAAACTCTTTTACTATATCTATAAACTTAAGCATTACTTCTTTTCCAAGATCTTTATGTCCTAATTCTCTACCTCTAAATCTTAGCTCAACCTTAACTTTATCTCCTTTTTTAAGGAACTTTATAGCGTTGTTAGCCTTAGTATTTAAATCATTTGATTCTATACCTGGTCTAAGTCTTACTTCTTTAACAGTTACAACTTTCTGCTTTTTCTTAGACTCTTTTTCTTTTCTAGCTTGTTCGTACTTATACTTACCATAATCCATTATTCTGCATACCGGTGGTTGTGCATTAGGTGATATCATAACTAAGTCTAAGTTTCTTTCGTTAGCTATTAATTGAGCTTCTCTAGCTGACATTATTCCTAATTGTTCTCCATCATGTGAAAGAACTCTTATTTCTTTTTCTCTTATTTGTTCGTTGATTGCTAATTCCTTGCTAATGGTAGGACACCTCCAAATTTTTTATATAAAATAAAAGGCGAATGATATAATCACCCGCCATATAAGTCAACAAATTTATATAAACCTAAACATATTGAAATAATATATTTAAAGTTTTGAACTTATATTTACCAGACAACCTAAGTCGAAAGGTGAGAAGCGGACTTCTACTTGCTTTTGTTATTAATTACTCTATATAATATATCACTTCTAAATATTATTTGCAACTATTTTTTTATTATTTTTTAAATTTTTTAATTCTCATAATATGTATAACTAACCTAAAATTTATATTCTTAGTAATGATTAAACAAAGTTTTGGTTATACTTAAATATAAACAAATGATTTTTCGATGGTTTTTGGTTTGTTAGAAATTATAAAACCAATAAACAATTTTTTATCTGAGGTGTATGACTATGAAAATGTTAGACAATTTCTTTAAAAAGATTAACAAACCAGTACCTGTATTTGCTCAAACTAAACTTGAGAAAGAATCTCCTAAGGAAGACTCGGCTTCTACTAAACCTAAAACTACATTTTGTGATGTAGCTGGTTTAGATGAAGTAAAAGAAGAGTTGTTTGAAATAGTAGATTTTATGAAGTCTCCTGATAAGTACAAAAAAATGGGTGCTAAAATACCAAAAGGAGTATTATTTTATGGACCTCCTGGTACAGGTAAAACATTACTTGCATCCGCTGTAGCTGGTGAGACAAATTCATCTTTTTTCAATGTTACTGGTTCTGAGTTTGTTGAAAAATACGTTGGTGTAGGTGCTAAGCGTGTAAGAACACTTTTTGAAAAAGCTAGAAAAGAATCTCCTAGCATCATTTTTATAGATGAAATAGATGCTATTGGAGCAAAAAGACATCTTGAAAGTAATAACGAAAAAGATCAAACACTAAATCAATTATTAGTTGAAATGGATGGATTCACTAAAGACTCAAATGTCATAATAATAGGAGCTACTAATAGACTTGATCTTTTAGATGAAGCTCTCCTTAGACCCGGAAGATTTGACAGACATATACACATAGGTTCTCCTAACTATCATACTAGATGTGAAATTTTAAAAGTTCATACAAACAATAAACCTCTTGATCCATCTGTAGATTTGGAATTACTTGCTAAGAAAACTCATGGATTTAACGGTGCTCATCTTTCAAATATAGCTAATGAAGCTGCTATATTTGCAGTTAGAGATAATAGTGATGTTATAACAACTGATCACTTTGATAAAGCACTTGAGAGAGTTATTGCAGGACTTGAATCTAAAAACTCTAAGTTAATAGAAAAAGAAAAACAAATAGTATCTTATCATGAGGCAGGACATGCTATTGTTAGCAATATACTTGGAATTTGTCCTATACAAAAAATATCAATAATACCTAGAGGACAAGCATTAGGGTATGTTCTCCAATTACCTGATGAAGATAGATATATCTACACAAAAGAAGAATTAATTGGTAAAATGAAAATTTTATTAGCAGGTAAAGCATCTGAAGAAATAATTTTTAATCATAAATCAACAGGCGCAAAAGATGACTTAAAAAAGGTAACAGATATAGCAAATCAAATGGTTTGTGAGTATGGTATGAGTAACTTAGGATTTATGACTATAGATGGAAATGTAAAAACATTTATGTCTGAACAAGTTCAAAAAGAAGCCAATGATATTGTCCAAAATTGTTACAATGAAACTTTAAGTCTTTTAAAGGATAATATAAATGATCTACATGTAGTTTCTAAACATTTATTTGATAATGAAACTATGACTCATGAAGAATTAAAGTCTTTGATAACTAAACAATTTATAAATTAATCAAAAAAGGGTATTAATAAAATTTTATTAATACCCTTTTTCTTTATTAGGCTAACTCTATATTAGTTCTTTCTTCTATTTCTTTTAATATAGTTTCTAAGAATTCATTTAAGTCTAAGCTTCCTATTTCTCCATTATCTCTTGATCTAACAGATACTTTCTTATCAGCTTCTTCTTTTTCTCCTACTATTAACATGTAAGGTACTTTTTGAAGCTGAGCTTCTCTTATCTTGAATCCTGT
Organism: Romboutsia hominis; assembly: GCF_900002575.1. NCBI lineage: Bacteria > Bacillati > Bacillota > Clostridia > Peptostreptococcales > Peptostreptococcaceae > Romboutsia > Romboutsia hominis. The sequence goes on from NZ_LN650648.1 coordinate 2,585,036, forward strand.
TTTTTCTGCTCTATCATCTATTTCAACTCTTATACCTTTGTCAAATAAAGCTTTTTTAACTTCCTTAGCATAATCATTGTATTTATCTGATATAGGTAATATCTTAACTTGAGTTGGAGCTAACCAAACTGGGAATTTACCAGCATAGTGCTCTATTAATATACCTATAAATCTTTCTATACTTCCGAATGCAACTCTGTGTATCATTACTGGTCTATGCTTTTCACCATCTTGACCTATATAAGTTATATCAAATCTTTGAGGTAATTGCATATCTAATTGTATTGTTCCACATTGCCAAGTTCTTCCTAAACAATCTCTTAAGTGGAAGTCTATCTTAGGTCCGTAGAATGCTCCATCTCCTGGATTTAACTTATATGGTAAATTTAACTCTTCTAAAGCTTCTCTTAATCCATTTTCAGCTACTTCCCACTCTTCATCAGTTCCTATAGAAGATTCTGGTCTAGTAGATAACTCCATATGATATTCGAATCCAAATACCTTATAAACACTATCTATTAATGAAACTACACCTTTTATTTCATCTTTTATTTGTTCTGGTAACATGAATATATGTGCATCATCTTGAGTAAATGCTCTAACTCTCATAAGTCCATGTAATGCTCCAGATAATTCATGTCTATGAACTCTACCTAATTCAGCAACTCTCATAGGGAAATCTCTGTATGAATGTGGCTTGAAGTTGTAGAATAACATTCCTCCCGGACAGTTCATTGGTTTTATAGCGAAATCTTGCTCATCTATACCCACAGTATACATATTTTCTTTGTAGTGGAACCAGTGACCTGAAGTTTCCCATAATTGTCTGTTTAATATTATTGGAGTTTCTATTTCTACATAGTTATCTTTTCTATGAACTTCTCTCCAGAAGTTTAATAATGCATTTTTAAGTTCCATACCTTTTGGTAGGAATAATGGGAATCCTGGACCTTCTTCTGGTATGAAGAATAACTCTAATTCTTTACCTAATTTTCTATGGTCTCTCTTTTTAGCTTCTTCTAACATGTGTAGGTATTCTTCTAAATCTTTATTCTTTTCGAAAGATATTCCGTATACTCTTTGAAGCATTTTGTTCTTTTCATCTCCACGCCAGTAAGCTCCTGTTACATTTAATAACTTAACTGATTTTACCTTCTTAGTTGATGGTAAATGTGGCCCTCTACATAAATCAGTAAAGTCCCCTTGCTTATAGAAAGATATTACTTCCCCTTCTGGTAACTCTGATATAAGCTCTACTTTATAATCTTCACCATTTTCTTTAGCCCAAGCTAAAGCTTCTTCTCTTGGTAATTCAAATCTTTCTATAGCTAAATCTTCTTTAGCTATTTTCTTCATTTCTTTCTCTATTTTTTCTAAATCTTCAGCTGATAATCTGTGCTCTAAGTCTATATCATAGTAGAATCCATTTTCTATACTTGGTCCTATTGCAAGCTTAGCTTCTGGATATAATCTCTTTATAGCTTGAGCTAACATATGAGCTGATGTATGTCTAAATACATCTTTTCCTTCTACATCATCAAATTTAAATAAGTTTAATTCACAATCTTCATTTATTTTATAGTCTAAACCTACTACTTCTCCATTTACAGATGCTGCTACTATAGCTCTAGCTAAGCCTTCACTTATAGATTTTGCTACATCCATGATAGAGATACCTTGTTCAAATTCTTTTACTGAACCATCTTTTAAAGTTACTTTAACCATTTTTGTTACCTCCTCTATTATTTTTTAATTTATTTCCTATTTATTTAGATATACTGATATCTAAATATAATTACCTAAATCATTTTTATTATTTCATGAAATTAAAAAAACTCGACCCAAATATATATATTTGGGACGAGTATAAATTCGCGGTTCCACCCAAGTTGATGTATATAATACACCCTCTTAAGACGACTATAAGGTAGTCAACCGAATACTTTCACATATGCTACTAAATTCTGCTCCAAGGTAGTTTTCAAATAGACATATTTAGACGAGCTTTCAGCCGGTGACTCATCTTCTCTGGAAATTGTTTCTATTTTACTTGTCCTTTTCATCGCAATTTCTATTAAGTTAGTATCATTATATCAGATAGTAATAGTTCTATCAACCATAATATTATAGAATTACTATTATTATTCCTTGCACTATTCCTATTGCAAAACCTAATACAAATCCTAAGATCTCTATATGCTTTAATTCATTTTTAGCAACTTTAAGAATTATTTCTTCTAATTCATATAAGTCAAGTTCATTAATCTTATCTTCTATCATTTGCTGGATATTTATTCTTTTACTAGCCTTATTTATCATTTCACTACTTAAATCATCTATACTATTTTTTATTTCTTCTTCTATCATATCTGATACATAAGATTGTATAAGATTTTTTATTGAACTTGGTGCAAATGACATTTTTTCATTTAATATACTTTTTATTTTAATTTGTATATACTCTGCTATTTTATCCTTATCTTCATCTGTAATAACTTGATTAAGTATTTCATCAATAGATAAAAATTCATCTTGTATAATCTCACCTATATTAGTTGCTATTTCACTTCTTCTTTTTGGTATTATACCGATTATTTCTGTATTAATTATAGGTATTTTTATTGGATTAATAGGCCTAAATATTAACTTTATTGCTATTATATTAGTAATATATCCTATTACGCCCCCTATAATCGCAAGTATTAAAACTTTTAATAAATTATCCATTTTGCAATCTCCTTACTAATATTAATTCTGTCCATATCTTACATAATTATAAGCTTTTTCATTTAATAAATAAAGCTATCTAATTATTGTATAATATTAACATAACTTACATTAGTTAAGAAGAATTATCTATATTCTTTAATTTTGATATACTATACTAACCTTATCTCCAAATATAGATTTTATGGTATTTATCATTTCTTTAGATATATTATTTTTTAATGTATCTAGTATTTCTATTTTCTTAGGGCATAAACTTAGTAAAGTGCTTATTAAAAAATCTTCTGAATTTAAGTTTTCTTCTATAACCATATTTACAATATCTTCATTATTCATTTCATTTATTCTATTGCCATTTTTATCATATATAAGAAAAGTATCTTCGTCTTTTATATGCACTTTCACTAAGTCAATTTTATCATCTTGAATTTCTATAAAATATTTAAGAACCTTTATAAATTCATCTTGGTCCTTTTTAATTATGTATTCTTCTACTGCCCTATCTGTTACAGCTAATATGTATTTTTTAAAATTTTTCATCCTAAAATTAACAAATCCATCTAAATTTATGTAGTCATTTGTCCTTATATAATCTAGCAGCTTTTGCCGTATGGATTCTTCTATAAATGGTTCCTTATTTTTTAATATTTCTAAAGAATATATATATATTTCATCTTTTTCATCTGGATAAATATTACTATATTCCTTATCTATATGGTCTTTTAATATTTTATCTCTTATAATTTTCATTACTATACTAGATATCCCATTTATAGTAGATTTGTTATTCTCATTAATATCAAGTTCAATTTCTACAATTTCATTATCCTCTGATATATTCTTGCTTTTAGAAAAAATATTTTTAGCATAAAGTTTTTCTTCTGATAATAAACTCACTTTTATTGTCTTCATACCTAACTTGTGATCCTTTCTTGATTTAAGAGGAACCTAGATAATTATTTCAAGATAGTTGTTTATATCAATATATCTTATAGATTTTATTATATGTGTTTTTATATTTTTAATTCATATTATATTAATTTTTAAAAAAAATGATAGCTTTAAGCTATCATTTTTTTGATTATCTTTCACCTTTTTTATAAGGGTTACCAAGTGCTGCTGGTGCTTTAGAACTCTTAACGAAGATAACTAAAACTATTAATGTTACAACATATGGTATCATAGATAATAAGTTTTCATTTATGCTAAATGGCAATGACGGATTACCAAAGAATACTGATAATGCTGTAGAGAATCCAAATAATAGACAAGCTACCATTGCCCATTGAGGTCTCCACTTACCAAATATAACTGCTGCTAATGCTATATATCCTTGACCTGATATTAATGTAGGTCTGAATGAAGAAACAACAGCTAAACTCATTGATGCTCCCCCTAAACCTGCTAATATACCAGATATTATAACTGCTGCATATCTTGTTTTAGCAACACTTATACCTAATGTATCTGCTGCACCTGGATGTTCTCCAACTGCTCTAACTCTTAAACCAAATTTAGTTTTATATAGTACATAATAAACTACTGCAACTAATATAAATGCTAAAAATACTGTTGCATATGAATTAAATATTGTATCTAATATACTTCCTGTTTCAAATAAACCATGTAAAGGTCTTGGTATTTTATTTTCCATTGGTATTGTTGGTGTCATTGTTGCACCATCAAACATTATCTTAGATGTAAATAATGCTACCCCAGGAGCTAATAAGTTTATTGCAACCCCTGATATTGTGTGGTCTGCATTACAAGTTATTGTTGCAAATGCATGTATTAAAGCAAATAGTCCACCTGCTAATCCACCAATTAAAAATGCTATCCAAGGATTTCCTATAAGAACACCTGCTGCTGCTGCTGAGAATGCTCCTATTGTCATCATTCCTTCTAGTCCTATATTAACTATACCTGAATTCTCTGAAAATACTCCACCTAATGCTGCAAATATAAGGGGCGTAGAGTACATTAAAGTGGTACTAATGATTAAAGCTAAATCTTCCATTATGCAATTCCCCCTTTATTTTTTTTATCTCTCATTTTTATATATAAATTTCTTAATACACTACTTAATGCTATAAAGAATACTATAGATCCTATAACTATATTTACTACTTCTGAAGGAGCCCCTATAGCTTGCATCTTAGTTGATCCATACTTAAGCCCTCCGAATAATAATCCTGAGAATATAACTCCAATTGGATTACTATTTGCAATTAAAGCAACTGCTATACCATCAAATCCATAACCTTCTTGAGCTGCTAATATTGTTATGTTATTTGATACACCCATAACTTGTATAGCTCCAGCTATACCAGCAAGTAAACCTGCTATTGCCATTGATTTTAATATTGCTGAGTTAACATTTATACCTGCATATTCAGCACCAAATTTGTTGTATCCAACTCCTCTTAATTCAAAACCTAAAGTAGTTTTAAATAATATGAATGCTATTATTAAAACAAGTATTATTGATATAACTATACCCCAGTTAACTTTAGTAGCTGGTCCTACTAATCCATTTAACCAACTTATACCTATGCTAGCCGAGTCATGTATACTAATTGATGCTTCACTGTTTGGTCTAGCTAACCAAGTATTTTTTATCATATAGTTACTTAAGTAAAATGCTATCCAGTTAAGCATTATAGTTGATATAACTTCATTTATTCCAAACTTAGATTTTAACCAACCAGCAAATCCCCCCCAAACAGCTCCAGCCAATGCTGCTGCTAAAAGAGTAAGTGGTACGTGTATTATTGCTGGTAATTGTACCCCAGCTCCTACGATAGTTGCTACTAAAGAACCTACTATAAATTGCCCTTCAGCTCCTATGTTGAATAGTCCTGTTCTAAATGCAAATGCAATAGATAGACCTGTTAATATAAGTGGCGTTGATCTTATTATAGCCCAAGCTATAAACTTTGGTTTTCCAAATACACCATCTATCATAGCTGAATAAGCTTCTATTGGATTAAACCCTGCTATTATTAATGCTATTGCTCCTACTAATAGTCCTAAAACTATCGAGATAATAGAAAATAAAATAGTATTATCAGCTAAAGATAGTTTTTTCTTATTTACCTTACTACTCATTATCTTCACCTCCAGCCATCATTAATCCTAATGTATTTTCATCTGCATCTTTTGCATCGACGATTCCAACTATTTTTCCTTCATATATTACAGCTATTCTGTCTGATACATTCATAACTTCATCTAGTTCTAATGATACTAATAGTACTGCATTTCCTTCATCTCTTTGTTTAACTAATGCTTGATGAACGAACTCTATAGCTCCAACATCTAATCCTCTTGTTGGTTGAGTTGCTATTAATAATTGTGCCTCTTTAGTAGTGGCTCTTGCTACCTCTATATTGTCAACCTCTCTACCTATTATAACCTTTTGTTGGTTACCTCCAGATAAAGCTCTTGATTTAACAGTATGATCTGTAGGTCTTACGTCAAATCTTTCTATTATTTCATCTGCATATTTTTCTATTGCAGCTTTATTTAATATTCCATTTTTAGAGAATCTCTTATCTTTATAGTTTTGTAAAACTGTATTTTCTGCTACTGTGAAGTCTAGTATTAATCCTCTCTTATGTCTATCTTCTGGTATATTTTTAATACCATTGTTAAACATTTCTTTTGGATTTTTATTTAATAATTCTTTTCCATTTATTTTTATACTTCCAGATTCAGCTTTTCTAAGGCCTGTTAAAGCCTCAACTAATTCTGATTGCCCATTTCCATCTATACCAGCTATCCCTAATATTTCACCAGCTTTTACTTCTAACGATAATTCATCTACTACTGATATTTTTCTATTGTCTTTAACAGTTAAATTATTTATCTCTAAAACAACATTACTTGGCTTAGCTTCCTTTTTGTCTACTTTAAAGTTAACTTCTCTACCAACCATCATAGCTGCTAAATCATCTTCTGTAACATCTGATACTTTTACTGTATCTATATATTTACCTCTTCTAATTATTGTACAGTGGTCTGCAGCTGCTTTTATCTCTTTTAATTTATGAGTTATTATTATTACTGACTTACCTTCTTTTGTTAAGTTTCTTATTATTTGTATAAGTTCTTGTATTTCTTGTGGCGTTAAAACTGCTGTTGGTTCATCTAGTATTAATATTTCTGCCCCTCTATATAATGCTTTTAGTATTTCTACTCTTTGTTGCATACCAACTGATATATCTTCTATCTTTGCATTTGGATCAACATATAGACCATATTTTTCAGATATAGCTTTTACATCATCAATAGCCTTGTTTATATCTACAGCTCCAAGTCCTTTTGTAGGCTCAGTACCTAATATTATGTTCTGAGCTACTGTAAATGGTTGTACTAACATGAAATGTTGATGAACCATCCCTATACCATTTGCTATAGCAACATTTGGATTATCCATTTCAACTAATTTACCATTTATGTATATTTCTCCTGATGTTGGTTGGTATAATCCATATAATATGTTCATTAAAGTAGATTTACCCGCTCCATTTTCACCTAAAAGAGCATGTACTTCCCCTTTATGTACAGTCAAATTTATATTATCATTTGCGACAAAGTTTCCGAATTTTTTTGTTACATTTTTCATTTCTACAACTTTTTGACTGTAGTTAACATTACTATTATTCATCGCTCTTTCTTACCCTCCTTAATTTAAATTTCTAGTATTTTTATTATACTAAAATATCGTATATATAACAAACTATTTTAACTATTTTTGATAAAAAAGTCATTTTTTATCGCTTTTTGTTGTACATTATATATAAATTAAAACTTATTTATACATCATATTTATCTAATTGTATGGAAAATACGATTTATTACATAGTTTTATTCTTTCCAATTTATATATAATTTATTTTTAAATATTAAAGGCTATCCTATTCTTACAGGATAGCCTTTAATGTTATTTATTTAATTCTTTATATTCTTTTTCATTTTGTGGAACTTTTATTTCACCAGATTTTATTTTTTCTGCTTCTTTTTGAACATATTCTAAAACATCTGGTGGAACATTCTTATCACTAGTTGGAGCTATTCCAACTCCATCCATGTCTAGTGTGTTTACTATAACTTGTCCACCTTTATAAGTTCCATCCATCATAGACTTAACTAAGTTAAATACTGCAACATCTATATTCTTCATAGCTGAAGTTATTACATTGTTTGGAGCTAACTTGTTTTGGTCTTGGTCAACACCTATAGCTTTTTTATTATTTTCTTTAGCTGCTTCTATAGCTCCTATACCTGCAGCACCTGCAGCAGAGAATATGATATCTACATTATCTTTGTGCATTTGATTAGCTATAGACTTTCCTAATGCTGAATCAGTAAAGCTGTTTGCATATTGAACTACTACTTTTGCATCTGGGTTAGCAGCTTTAACACCTGCTCTATATCCGTAATCAAATCTATCTATAACTTCTCCTTCTACACCACCTATGAAACCAACTTTATTAGTTTCAGTCATTTTACCAGCTATTAATCCTGTTAAATAAGCTGATACGTTATCTTCAAATAATAATGATGTAACATTTTTTGGTTGTTTTGGATAAGCAGCATCTATAAGAGCAAATTGATTTTCTGGATAATGCTCAGCTGCTTCTTTTATAGCATCTGCTAATTTAAATCCTACACCTATTATTAAATCCATATCTTGATCTACAAATGTTTCTATATTTGGAACATAGTCAGCATCTTGCTTAGATTCTAAGTACTTAACTTCTATTTTATCTCCGTACTCTTTCTTAGCTTTCTCAAGGCCTGCCCATGCAGATTGGTTGAATGATTCATCGTTTACTCCACCAACATCAGTAACCATACCTACTCTAATTACTTTTTCATTCCCCTCAGCAGCCTCTGAAGAGTCTGCATTCTTGCTAGATGAGCATCCAACTAACATACTAGCACTCATAACTACAGTTAACCCTAAAGTTAATAACTTTTTAAGTTTCATGTATTTCCTCCCAATTTTAAATATAGTGTACTATTTATTTATATTGTACACTATTTTAAAAACTTTTTCTACATAAAAATTTATTTTTATGGCAAATTATATTATTTTTCTTAAAAATTTGTGTTTAAGACTTATTTTAAACATAATAATTCATTTATTAATTAAATATATATGTAAAATATAATTTATATATCACTTTACAGAAAATATTATTATTTAATTTCAAACTATTAGTTTTAAGCCATTTTATTTTATTAAGTCATTATAAGTAGAAAAATAAAAAAAGAGTCTTAAGCTTAAGACTCTTTTTTATGTTACACTATTTATTTTTAATGCATACTATTCCAGTTAATCCTGGACCTGCATGAGAACCAACACAAGATCCTATTTGGAAATATAGTATATCTTTTGGATTAAATTCAGCTTTAACAGCTTCAGTTAATCTTTCTCTTTCTTTAAAATCATCACTGTATCCAATACATATTGTTTGGTCTTGTAGATTTTCTCCACAATTATCTTTTACTAATTCTATCATCTTAGATATGACATTCTTTTTGCCTCTAACTTGGCAAACTGGAGCAACTAAACCATTTTTTATATCTAATATCGGCTTAATATTTAATATACTTCCTATAGCCGCTTTAGTTGAAGATATTCTTCCACCTTTTTGTAGATATTCTAACGTATCTACTGAGAATAAAACATAAGTCTTATCTCTTAACTCTTCTATGGCTTTCATTATCTCATCTATATCATATCCTTCTGATGCCATTCTTGCAGCTTCAACTACTAATATTCCTATAACATAAGAAAATGCTTGAGAATCATATGTATATATTTCTCCATCTGTATCATTTTTAGCCATAACAGCACTTTGATAAGTTCCTGTTGCAACTGATGAACCTGCTATATATAGTACTCTTTTTCCTTGATTAACGTATTTTTCAAATACTTCTTTAAATTGAGCATATGTAGCTTGAGATGTTTTTGGATATACATTCTCTTCCCTAAGAGTTTTATAAAATTCATCATTTGATATATCTACACCATCTTTATATTCTTTTTCATTTAAGATTACAGTTAATGGTACTACTTCTATATCATATTTTTCTATTAATTCATTAGGTATATCTGATAAACTATCACATATTATTTTTATATCTTTCATGTACTTCCCCCTTATTACTTTATAGTAAGGTTAGTTTATTATCTCATTTTTGGATAATCTAATTGTCTTAATGCTTCATAAACAACTATAGCAACTGAGTTAGATAAATTTAACGACCTTGCTTTCTCAATGTCTAACATTGGTATTCTTATACATGTTTCTAAGTTAGCTTCTATTAATTCTTTTGGTAATCCTTTTGTTTCTTTTCCAAAAACTATAAATGAATTATCTACATAATCAACATCTGAGTGAGCTTGATTGACTTTAGTAGTTGCGAAGAAAAACTTACCTTCAGGGTTTTTTTCTACAACTTCTTCAAAGCTATCATAATACTTTATATTGGCTATATCCCAATAGTCAAGTCCGCTTCTTTTTAAATACTTATCTTCTAGAGAAAATCCTAAAGGTTTAACTAAGTGTAAGTTTGTGCCTGTTGCTGCACATGTTCTTATTATGTTTCCAGTATTTTGAGGTATCTCTGGCTCTACTAAAACTATATTTAATGACATATTTTCCCTCCTTACTTATTTAAATAACAACTATACTTACCTATATTAAAGTACGTTCAATTTTATTATGCCTTATCACTTAAAACTCTAATATTCTAAATTATATTATAACAGAAATTACGTTTATAACAATAATGCAGTCTTCTAATTTAATTCTTCATAAAAACATAAAAACCTCTTGTATTTAAAACAAGAGGTCCTATTTATTTTCTTTATAGTACTTACAATACTTTTGTATAGGACATATTTCACACTCTGGCTTTCTTGCCTTGCATATTCTTCTTCCATGAAAAATTAATAAATGATGAGAATGAGACCATCTTTTCTTAGGTATAACTTTCATTAATGGAAATTCTGTTTTTTCTGGAGTTGTCGTATTTACCATACCTATTCTATTAGCAACTCTAAATACATGAGTATCTATAGCTAAAGCATCTTGTCCAAAAGCATTACTAAGTACAACATTAGCTGTTTTTCTTCCCACTCCAGGCAACTTAATTAATTCATCTAGGCTATCTGGAACTTGTCCATTATAAAGTTCACAAATTTTAATTGATGTTTCTTTTATTTTTTGAGCTTTGCTTTTGTATAATCCACAACTTTTTATTTCTTCACTAATTTCTTCTATGCTTAATTTAGCAAAAGCTTCTGGAGTATTATATTTTTTAAACATCTCTTCTGTTACCTTATTTACTCTAACATCTGTACATTGAGCTGATAGTATTGTAGCAATCAAAAGTTCAAATGGCGTAGTATAATTTAATTCACATTTAGCATCAGGATAAGTTTCTTCTAATATATCTAATATCTTATTTATATTTTTCATCTTAGACTCCCTCATTATCTTGTATATTATTTATTATTTATATTATTTTTATATATATGTGTAAAATTTTAATTATTAATCTCTATATAAAATTTAAATCTATATGTTAATTTTATATACTGTAGTATTTTGATATTCTATAAAAGGAAGTAAAATTTTAAATAATTTTACTTCCTTTTATATCTTACCCATGAAATTTATAATAAAACTAGTCTTTTAACTTCTTATTTATATTGCTAAATTCTTTAAGCCTTTCTATTGTTTTTTTCTTAACATCTTCAAAACTCATATCCGTTAAAATCTCTATAGCTTCTTTTACATTTTCTACTTCATATATTTTAAATTTATTGTCTCTTATAGCATCACTAACTTCATCACATAAAACTAAATTTCTTCTATTATTCTTAGGTATTATAACTCCTTGTTCTCCACTTAATCCTTTTTTCTTACAAGTATAATAAAATCCCTCTACTTTTTCAGTTATTCCTCCTACAACTTGTATTTCCCCTTTTTGGTTCATAGAACCAGTAACTGCAATATTTTGCTTTAAAGGAATTTTACTTATAGAAGATATAAGTGCATATAATTCTGCTCCTGTAGCACTGTCACCATCTATTCCACCATAGTTTTGTTCAAAGCATATATATGCATTTAGAGATAATAAAAAGTCCGTTGCAAAGTTTTCAGATAGATATCCACCTAATATTAATACGCCTTTATTATGAATTGGACCACTCATGTTTACTTCTCTCTCTATATTTACTATGCCTTTATTTCCAGGGCTAGTAGTTACTGTTATTCTAGATGGTCTACCAAATGAATATTCACCCATATTTAGTACAGAGAGCCCATTTATAACTCCTACTCTACACCCCTCTGTTTCTATTAAAGTAAATCCATTTTCTAAGGATTCATCCATTTTACTTTCTATCCTGCTAAGTCTTTTCCTTCTTTCATTTATTGCTTTTTTTACATCATCTTTATCTACAAACTCTGCATTTCTAATTGTGGCATAAGCATCACCTTCAATTATAATCTCTAGTATTTTGTTAAACTGAGTAGATATTTTAAAACTATCACCTGATAGTCTTATAGAAAACTTTATAACTTCTTCTACTGCTTCATAGGTAAAATGTTTTAATTTATTTTTTTCACATTGTAATGCTATAAATCTAGCTATTCCATCTCTATTAATTTCACTTTCATCCATTTCATTATCAAAATCCACTAATATCTTAAAATACTTACTAAAATCTTTATCATAATGATATAAAAGATTATACATATAATTATCACCTATAAGAATTACCTTTACATCTATAGGTATGCTTTCTGGAGTTATAGATGTTTGCGTATCTATACTTATTTTTCTAGTTTGAATCGTTTTCTTTAGAATATCCCAAGATAACCCATATCTAAGCAGTTGATCTGTGTATAATACTAGATATCCTCCATTAGCTTTATGTATGGCCCCTGGTATAAGTTTTGTAAAATCAGTTTTTATACTTCCATTATTATAATCATATTCTGCTTTTCCAAATAAATTAGATACACTAGGATTTATTTCTGTGATTATTGGTGCTGATTCGTTTTCTTTATCTCCACCATTGTCTACAAATAAATTTACTTTATATTTTATAAAATGTTCTTTATCATATTTATCTTTTAATTCTTCTTCACTCATATAAAATAAATAAACATACTCTAATATATCTTTCCTCATATTATCTAGATATAAATTTACCTTTTCATACTCTTTATACTTTTCTTTAAGGTTATCTATATGTGGATCAATAATATACTTTGCAGTTTCCTCTTCTAGGTCAAGCAATGCATCTTTTGCTGCATCTTCTAAATCCCTTATTTTATATGCAACTTGTATTGCCATATTTTCTAACTCTCTTTTTAATTTATAGAATTCATCATCATCTACTTCTTCTCCATTTTCCTCTATTGGCATAAATACCATTCCAACTTTACTAGTTTTTAGCTTAAATCCTTTTTCTTCTCCATATTTCTTTATCTGCTTAAGCAAAGCATCTTTTTCTATTTCATACTCTTCTACAAGTTGATTTTTGCTTAATTCAAAATCTTCACTTTCAAAAGCTTCTATCAATTCATCTAATAAAGTCTCAATTAATTTCTCTATATCTTTTTTAAATATTTTCCCAGATCCCTTTCTTAATCCTATAGCTATTGGCTCTCTTGGATGCTCAAAATTATACACATAACACCAATCCTTATGTGTATCTTTTTCTAATGAATATTTTTTAAGAGCTTTCATTGCATAAGTAGTTTTTCCTGTTCCTGGTTCTCCAGCTAAATATATATTATACGCAGGGTTGTTTATTTTAAGACCTATCTCCATAGCTTCAATAGCTCTTTCTTGCCCCAATATACTTTCTAGAGGTTCTATTTCTGATGTGTTTTTATACACTAACATATGTATACCTCCTCAACTCTTTTATACATTTTATGTTGTATAGCTTGTAAAAGTTTCGTAGATATATCTATAAAAAAAGTCTTAATCTAAAAGACTAAGACTTTTCTAATATTATTTCTATATTTCTTTTTATTATTTTTTTGCCTCTCCAACTAAAAGCTCTATTTCCATATCTCCTTTTAAACTCTTTGTTTGATATTTCATCAATTTCTTCAAAATCTAAATTTAATATTAAATCTTTCATAAATTCTTCTATATGAGTTTCTTTTATATTTTTATTGTGAGGACATACTTCTTGGCATATATCACATCCAAAAATTTTCCCACTATTTTTAATTGCTTTAACTTCTTCTAAAGATAATTCTTCTTTCTTCTGAGTTATATATGATAAACACTTTCTAGGGTTCATATCATAATTTCCTAAAAGAGCATTTCCCGGACAATATTTTACACATTTTCCACATTTCATACATTCTTTATCCAATGGCTTATCTAAAGAAAATTCATAATTATTTATAATATAACCAATAAATACATAAGAACCATATTTATCTGTTATTATATTATTATTTATTCCAAAATACCCTATTCCAGACAAATAAGCTAATTCTCTATCTACTAATGGACCATTATCTACAAATATTTTATATTCAAATCCTTCGATATTCTCATCTAAATAATCGCATACTTTCTGTAATAATTCTTTCGCTACTATATGATAATCTAAACCTCTACAGTATCTAGATAAATTTGACTCTTTTTCATTATCTATATGGTATGGAAAGGCACATACTATTATAGATTTAGCATCTTTCATTATATTTTTAGGATTAATTCTGTTTTCTAAAATAGGTTCTTCCATTCCAGTAATATGTTCTTTTTCTATTCTTTCTTTTAATTTTTTTTCTAATTCATAGTTTACATTAACTCCTGTTATGCCTACTGTATCTAAGCCCAATGATTTAAAGTACTCTTTTAATTTTTCTTTATTCATAAAATTCCCTTCCATTAATTTTTTATTAGCTTTATAATATTTAAGATGTAAGGATGGTGATAAATTGATTAAATTAACAATCCCAGGTAGACCAATAAGTAAGTCTAATTTTAAACTTCACAACGTCCATGGTCAAGCATGGATGCCATCAAAAGGTAAACACTCTAAATATTTAGCCTATGAAAACATGATAGCAGGTTATATAAACCAACAATATGATGGAGAAACTATAGAAGAAGATTTAATAACTATTTTAAAATTATATTTCCCTAATAAACGTATGGGCGATTTACATAACTATCCTAAAAGTATATGTGATGGAATAGAAAAAAGTGGAATAATAAAAAATGATAAACAGTTAAAACCTGTATTATTATTTGATTTTATAGATAAAGAAAATCCTCGTGTTGAAATAGAACTTTATCCTGCTTCTGAATATGATGTTTCTTATAGCATTCTTAAAAAATAAATAGTAACATAAACTTTTTGATTTTTACTTTGATTATTTTTTCTAAAAACTATATAAGCTATAAGATTTTATATCTAAAAAGAGAACTTAATCTAAATTAAGTTCTCTTTTTATTAACCAAGTTTAGCGCATACTTCTTTTAACATTTCTCTTATTGGTAAATTATATGGACATTTAGTTTCACATAACCCACAATTTACACATTCATTAGCTTTACCAACTGTAGATGCATATCTTTCTTTTGCCCATTTTTTAAGGTTATATCTAGTATAATATCCTTCTAGTAAAAAATTGGCTGGGATATTTACTCCTACTGGACATGGTAAGCAATATTCACATCTTCTACAAAATCTTTTGCCTAATGTACTTTTTATTTCTTCTATTTTTTTATTGTCATCTTCATTTAATTCTAGATTATTAAGTACCGCACTATTTTGCTTTACCTGCTCTATACTTTCCATACCTGGTATAGCAACATCAATATAATCTTTTGATAATATATACTTAATAGCTAAAGTTGCATCATCTAGTGCTCCTCCTGCTAAAGGTTTCATTACTATTATTCCTATACCCTTCTCATTAGCTTTTTTAAATACTTCATCTGCTTGATTCTCAACTATATTATAAGGAAACTGTATAGTTTCAAATTTATCATTTTCAACTACCTTTTCTATAGTTTCTAAACTATGGCTAGTTATTCCTATATGTTTTATTTTTCCTTCTTTTTTAGCTTCTAACAAAGCTTTATATGCTTTATTATCTGCAAATATTTCATCATATTCTTCACTTTTTACATTGTGTAGTTGATATAAATCTATATAATCTGTTTTTAAGTTCTTAAGACTTATTTCTATATCATTTTTCATAGCCTCATAGTCTCTAGACATACTCTTTGTGGCTATAAAAAATTTTTCTCTTTTTTCTTCAATTGCATTTCCTATATACTCTTCACTAACTGTATATCCTCTAGCTGTATCTATAAAGTTTATTCCTTGTGCTTCAAGTTCATTTATTACTTTATTAGTCTCTTCTTGGGTAATTCTTTGTATAGGTATTCCCCCAAATCCTACTCTTTTAACCTTCATATTAGTTTTACCTAATTCTCTCAATCTACTTCCCTCCACTTAAACTTTACTATTTAGTTTCTATTATATCCCTTAGCATTTTTATTTCTTTTTTATGACCTTCATCTTCAAGAGGTGTTTCTAAGAAAAATGGTAAATCCTTTATCTTTGGATGTGTCATAAAATTAATAATAGCATCTAATCCTATTTTACCTTCTCCTATTACTGAATGTCTATCTTTCTTTTCACCAAATCCCATCATACTATCATTTAAATGTATTGTTTTCAATCTATCTAATCCTATGATTTCATCAAATTGATTTAAAACTTCATCTAAGTTATTTACTATATCATATCCTGCTGAGAATATATGGCAAGTGTCTAAACATACCCCTAGTTTTTCATTATGTTCTACACCATCTATAATTCTTTTTATTTGTTCAAACTCAAATCCTATTTCAGTACCTTTTCCAGACATAGTTTCTAAAAGAACTGTTATATTTTCATTTCCTGTTAAGGCTTCATTTAGTGCTGCTATTATCTTATTTATTCCAGCATCAATCCCTCCACCAACATGGCTGCCTGGATGGAAACATATATACTCTATTCCTAAAGAATCCATTCTTTCTATATCTTCTTTTATGACTTTTCTTCCAAATTCATATACATCATCTTTAGCAGCTGCCAAGTTCATAGTATATGGTGCATGTGCCAATAATGGGCCAAAGTTATTTTCTTTTCTTATTTCTTGAAAGTTTGCTATATCTTTTGTATCAAATTCTCTGGCATTTCCTCCTCTTGGATTTCTACTAAAGAATTGAAATGTGTTAGCTCCTATTTCGACTGCTGTTTTTGCAGCTTTTGCATATCCTTTTGCTATTGATATATGTGGTCCTATTATAATCATATTTACTCTCCTTATGTCTTTTATCATATTTTGATTTATTTTATATTTTAATTATACCCAAAAAAATAAGTATCAACAAAGGTCGATACTTATTATATGCTAATCGCTTCTTCTACTGGTATTGCCAATACTGATATGTTATATCCTATTTCATTTTCATCAGTATTTCTAGAATCTACGATTTCTTGTATTTTTATCTTAATTGCATTATTTAACTCTATAAGTTCACTTTCCGTAAGTGATATATTTTGATATTCAACTATACTTTCATCAAGCAACCTATTTCCCTCTGCTGCACTATAAAATAATTCGCTCATGTTTTCAAACTTAGATATACTAAGTTGTTCTTCATCTGTTAGTGAGAAGTTAAGAATCTTTTGCCCAATAACTATATTTTTTGCACTCGGGTAATAGTACTTCTCTACTATTCCAGATTTTATCTTTTCTTCTACTAACTCCAAAATTCCTACCTTATAAAGAGTTTTTATATGATAGTTAATTTTTGCATGAGGCTCATCTAATAATTGTGATAATTGCTTTGCTGATAGTGGTGATTTATCAAATGTTTTTAAAATGTCTATTCTTCTAGGATGTGCAATTGCTTTTATACATTCTAAGTCCCTAAGCACTAGTACTTCCTTCATTCCCCCACCCCTATAAAAAAATTGTTTTATTTATAAGATAATTATATATTAAGGACTTGTAGTTGTCAAAAAATTCTATAATTTAAAATATGTTAAGTTCTAACTTTTGAGATAATTCTTCTAGTATCTTTATACCAGCTATACTATTTCCCTTTTTATCTAGAGCTGGTCCGTATACTCCAATACCCATAGTATTTGGAACAGATGCTAGTATTCCTCCACCAACTCCTGATTTTGCAGGTATTCCAACTTTTATAGCAAACTCTCCTGATGCGTCATACATTCCACATGTAACCATAAATGTCTTAACTATCCTTGATACTTTTTCATCTATTATTCTTTCACCAGTTTCTATGTCTACACCATAAGATGCAAGATTAACTCCTATTCGTGCTAAATCTAATGTGTCAACTTCTATCGAACATTGTTTAAAGTATAAATCTAATAATTCTTCTACATCTCCTTGTATAAACCCGTCATTTCTTAAAAGATAAGCCATAGCTCTATTTCTATCTCCGGTCATTTTCTCTGACTTATACACATCATAATTTATTCCCAAGTTATCATTTTTAGCTAATTTTCTAAAGAACTTTAACATTCTTTCTTCTTTTTCTTCTAAACTAGCACCTTTTATTAAAGATGTAGTTACTATAGCACCTGCATTTATCATTGGATTACTTGGCTTTTTAGTATCATTTGTTTCTAATTTCATTATTGAGTTAAATGGATCACCACTAGGTTCTTTACCTACTTTAGAAAAAACATATTGCCAGTCATTATCCATCAACGCCATCGCAAGAACAACTATTTTAGATACACTTTGAATCGTAAATTTAGTATCCCAATTACCAGCTTTATATATGTTGTTATCTTTATCTATTACACATATACCCAGATCATCTCTTTTGGCTTTCTTTAATTCTGGTATGTATCCTGCTACCTGTCCATAATTTGTATATTTCCTATTTGAATTTAATACTTCTTCAAGAATCTTTTCCATACTTCTCCTCCTAATTTAATTACGTTTCCAAATGTCTAATAAATATATAATACAGAAACCCCTGATATTCTGTCAACATCAGGGGTTTTATAGTATTAATCAACTATTTTACTTCCACCTACAAACTCTCTCAATATTGATGTTGGTGGTATATCTGATATGTCTGATAACTCAACAAAATATTGAAGAAACTTTAAAAGTCTATTAGCTTCTATATATGAACTATTTTCCTTATCAATTTCCTCTAGTAATGGTTTTGCGTACTTTTTCAATACTGCTAATTCATAAATACATGCAGAGTTAAATATTATATCCGCTTCCTCTTGATATGGGAATATATTTTTCTTCTCTCCACGTCTTACTGATTCCCACTGCATTATTGTCTTTTCTGCGCTATAACCTCTAAAATTATAATCTCTAACCATTCTTCTTATTAACCTTAAATCCGTTGTAGGTATTCTATTATGGTCATCTAAATTAATTTGAGTTAGGGCACTTATATAAATTTTAAATTTATCTTCATCTGGTATTGATGATGTTAGCATAGGATTTAATCCATGTATTCCTTCTAATATTATTGGCTGATTTTCTTTTATTTTTAACTTCTTTCCTTTTTCTTCTCTTATTCCTAATTTAAAATTAAACTTAGGTAAACTTATTTCCTTACCTTCTAGTAAATCTTTTAAATCTTTATTAAATCTCTCTAAATCTATTGCATATATAGACTCAAAATCATAATTTCCAAATTCATCTAGTGGAGTATGCTCTCTATTAACAAAGTAATCATCTAAAGATATTGATACAGGATTTAGATTATTGACTCTAAGATGTATTGATAATCTATGAGCAAAACTTGTTTTACCTGATGATGAAGGAGCTGCTATTAATATAACTCTCTTATTTTTTTCTTTTATAATATCTGCTATTTGAGATAATTTTTTCTCATGTAGAGCTTCTACTGTTCTTATAATTTCTCCATACTCTTTTCTTTCTATTACCTCATTAAGTGTAGTTACTTTACTTACTCCCATAAGCTTTGACCAATTCTCCGCTTCATGATATACACTCGATAACTTAGGCTGTTCTTTAAATTTAGTTGGTATATTTTTATTTTCTTCACTTGGACCTAATACTATTATTCCATTTTTATATGGTTTTAAATCAAATGTCTTTATATATCCCGTAGATGGTAACATATATCCATAGAAATGATTTATATGATTGTTACACTTATATATCTTTACATCATCATGTTCCTTGTATTTAAGAAGCTCTGCTTTCTCATACATTTTATTATCTTTAAATATTTTTATTGCTTCTTCTTTATTAGTGTCTATTCTTTCTATTTTATAATTAGACTCTATTATATCTTTCATTTTTTTGTTTATAGCTTCTACATCTTTCTCTATCAATTCTCCATCTTTATGAACTTCACAATATAATCCCTTTGATAGAGAATGTTCTATTACTACTCGACAATCTTTAAATACTTCGTTACAAGCCATTATAAATATAAATGACACAGTTCTAAAGTATACTCTTAATCCATCTTCGCTAGTTGTATCTAAAAAACTTAATTTACAGTCTTTGTTTATACTATAATTTAATTCTCTTAGTTTGTTGTCTATAACTCCTAATGTTATGTATCCTTTATAGTCTTTATCTATTTCTTTTACTATACTTTCTAGTTTTACTCCTGGAGAATCTTTTTCTATTTTATAAACTTTTTCATTTCCTTCTACATTGATAGTTATATTTTTCATAGTAATCTCCTTTCTTTTATACTTAAAAAGAGGTATTTAAACCTCTTTTTTAATCTCTTTTATATATTCTATACTTTCCTTTATATCATGATATTTTATCTCTAATATTAAGAACTCTGGTTCTAAGTCAATGATAGTTTTAACTTCTTTTTTATCTAATATACCTTTATTTATCCCTATATGTATATCTTTCTTTCCATCATTGTCACTTAAATGAACTATTCTAATCTTGTTATGTAATTTGTCTATATAATTATCCCTATTGATTAGATTATGGCCTGTATCATAACAAAACCATAATTTTTCATTTTCTACTTTATTAAATATATATTCAAAATCATATAGTTTGTTACCTACATTTGATAAATCACCATTATTAGAATAAGTATTTTCTATTGATATATTAGCTTTCGTCTTATTTATAATATCATTTAACATACTACATGATATATCTAAATATTTTTCTCTATTTTTATCTAATCTATCAGATATAACATACCCTAGGTGAAGATTGTAGTAACAAATATTTAAATGTTTTAATTTATAGTTCATTTCTTCTACAAATCTTACCCAAGATTGTCTAATAAATTCTATATTCTCACACAAGTTTAACTCCATAGGTAAATGAATACTTAAAGATACATTTAATTCTTTAAGCTTGTCTATATATTTGTATATCTCATCACACTCATATAAGTTATCTATACCAAGTTCTATATGTTTTATTTCATCTATCTCTTTGCACAAATTTATTGCTTCATCAAGATTATATAATAATGCTGATATACCAATTTTCATGTAATTCACCTATTTTACAGTTCCTATTTTATTAAATGGATATAACCTTATCATTACCTTACCCATTATATTTTTTTCATTTACTAACCCGACATCTTCATATCTACTATCTAAACTCTTCTCTCTATTATCTCCCATTGCAAATACTTCACCCTTTGGAACTGTCATATCTATATATCCATCTGTATAATTATCATGTATATATGGTTCATCTAATAACTTTCCATTTACATATACTTTGGAATTTTCTATCTTAATATGATCTCCTCCGGTTGCTATAACTCTCTTTACTAAGTCTTTAGGTTTTCCATTGTCTTGAAGTAAATTCGTATGGAATACTATTATGTCTCCCTTTTTTGGCTCTCCTATTTTATAAGCCATTCTATTAATTATTAAATAATCATTTTCCTTTAAAGTAGGATACATAGATTCTCCCTTAACTAAAGTAGGTCTTATAAATTGAGTTATTATAAATGCAAAAATAAGAGCAGTAGCTATTACCTTAATCCACTCTATTGCTTCTTTTTTTAATTTTTCACTCATCCTAATAATCTCCTCCTAAATTTTAATTTAGTTAATAATTGGTGTAACTTCCTATCATTTGTATAGCCATCTCATTTATATTATCATATTTATCCATTTTTATACCTAAGTCTAGTAATTCACATGCTTTAACTAAGTCCTGAACTACTTCCATGGGATTGCCATATAACTCTTCAATATCTTCTTTGCTAACCCCTTTAAATCCATGTCCAACTGGGCTTTCATGTCTAATCTTAATTAAATTTTCTAGTCTTTCTCCATTTAATATATCAACAACCTTTTCCATTCTTTTTGTTTTTTTAATATACCTATTTATATAGTTAGTCACCCCAGTTATTAGATTTCCATTATATATATTATACTTCTTTTTTAATGTATATAGAATATTTTTCTTTGATACCATATAACCATGCATATTTACTTTATATTTTTTATTTTCCTTAGTACTTACAAATATATATTTAAATAATGCTTCCTTTAATCTATATAACCTTCCCAAAAAATCAATATACTCTTCATTAACAATTTGTATCTTCATATTTTCTATGAGCTCTGATAATATGTCTTCAGGTTCTCCATTTTCTAGATTTTCTAGGTTAGAAACCAATCTTTTTATCTCTCTTCTACTTAACATCTCACTGCTCATCTTTTTTAAACTTATCGATGCTTTTTTAAAGTCAAAGTTTATAGCATACTTAGATGATTCCATTAATAGGTATAGATCTCCTTCGACTATACCAACTTCTTCTAATACATCAATTACCGCATCATAATCATATCTTTGTAAAAATTTATATATAACATACTCTTTACTTTTATCTAATGGATTCATATTTCCCTCCTAGTTGTACCTCTTTTTAATACACATATATTTATTATTAAACTAGAAGGTTTATATTATGTAAAAAAGCTCATATTAAATATAATATATTAAGGCTTTTTTGAATAATATATATAATAATTATATTTATCTATAAATTTAAAATAAGTGTGTCTACATATATACTATAAAAAGGTACTAAGTTATAACTTAGTACCTTTTTATAGCTACTTTAGTATTTTATTCTAAGACCTTTCGGATAGTGGTTTTTTAATACTCCATTGGATTCTTTTCCCCACCCTAGTGGTATATTTTCTACTGTTACTAATACCCATCCTCTACTTTGTCCTGTATTTATGATATTTCCTCTTAAATAATTTAATACTTCTTCATCTTGTATTGATAAATTCTCTGTATACTTAACTTGATTTGGCTTTAAATAATGAGACAATGCATGTGATGGCTCAAACCTATTTTTCTTTAGTATTCCCAAATGAAGTCCATATCTTAAAACTTTTAATTTTTTAGTTTCTGGACTTTCTTCTGGCAATAGATATAAATTTTCTCCTCTTATATCAAATTTATTTCCTATTGACTCATTTAAAAATTTCTTTTCAAATTCTCTAAAATCCTTTAATTCTGTATCTAATCTTTTAACTTTTAATTCTTTAGTTTTTATATCCTCTTCTTCATTTTTTTGTATTTTAGCTACAAAGTGACCTTCTCCTTTTATCTTGTGAGGCCATAATCTTTCCATCTCTATAAGCTTAGCATTTTCATATTCTTCTATAAACTCATTTATAACTGTTTCATTTTCTTCTTTCGCAAATGTACATGTAGAATATACTAACGTACCTCCATTTTTAAGCATCTCATATCCATCTCTTATTATTTCTCTTTGAATAGATTGACATTCTAATACTTTTGCATAGCTCCAATCACTTATAGCAACTTCATCTTTCCTAAACATTCCTTGCCCTGAACAAGGAGCATCTATTACTATTTTATCAAAGTATCCTCTAAATACCTTCTTTAGATTATTTGAGTCTGTATTTGTTATTATACAATTTTTAGCTCCAAATCTCTCTAGATTTTCTCCTAGTGCTTTTATTCTCATTGGGTTTATTTCATTTGATACTAATAATCCTGTATTATTTAGTTTTGATAGTATGTATGTTGATTTTCCTCCTGGAGCAGCACACATATCTAGAATTTTTTCACCTTCTTTAATATCCAACTTTGGCACAACACTCATAGCTGATGGTTCTTGTAAATAATATGCTCCTGCCTCATGTAGTGGATTTTTGCCGGGTCTATCTATATCTTCATCATAATAAAAGCCTTCATTTACCCAAGGTATTTGTTCTAGTTTAAATAAATTTAATTTATCTAAGTCATTTTTACTTATTTTTAATGTATTAACTCTAAGGCCGGTAGTTTTTTTATCATCATATGTTTTTATAAATTCATCATACTCATCTTTTAGTATTTCTTTCATATCACTTAAAAATCTTTCAGGTAGCTTTGTCAATTCTTATCGTCCTTCCTCGTTCTCTTTTTTCTTCTCTTAAATCTATTTTTTGAACTAATTATGTATTTATCTAATTTGTCTAAGTTTAATTTACATAAAAAAATTATATAAACCACAAACAATATAATAGACCATCTATACTCTATCATCAATATAAAATCAAAAACTCCATGTATTAAAATTGGTATTAAAACAGATAGTATTAAATATTCTCTTTTTTTAAATTTCTCTGTACTAAATTTATATTTAGATATATAGTATCCCATGGTTATTGCAAATAACATGTGAGCTGGTGTAGATATTATAGCTCTAATCAATCCAACCTCCATCACTGTGCTTTTATCTTCTTTTAAGATATATAATACATTTTCTAGTGTTGCAAATCCTAATGACAAAAACATGGAGTAAATAATTCCATCTAGTTTTTCATTAAAATATTTTTCTTTTAAAAGATTTGGAATCAATACAATTGCCTTTAATCCTTCCTCTGTCATACCTGCTACTATAAAAGATATATATATTATACTTGTATATCCTGTTAATATATCTAATTTCAATAATAAAAGCTCTACAATAAGAGCAATTATCCCCATAAATACTCCTAATAAAAAAAACTTTGCTAACCTATTTATAGGTTCTTTATCATATTTATCTTTTAGGTATATCCAAAATATATAAGCTATAGTTGGTGCTATGGCCAATGTAAATATATTTATGTTCATATAATCACTTCTTTCTTTTTTGTATAATCTATATTATTTCCATTTTCCTTAACAAAATAAGATGTTTATTCATACTATAAAATAATAAGATACTATTTTTAAGGGGTGATTGCATGCAAGATGGTTTCTTAACGGTTAGTGTTATAGATAGCAATACTAATCAACCAATAGAAAATGCTACTGTTAATATCTACTCTATTCCAGAGTCAGAGCAACGTTTAACTAAAGTTTACGAAAACTTAAAAACAGACTCTTCTGGTCAAATCACAGGTTTAACACTAGATGCTCCAGATGTAAATTATTCACTAGATCCTTCTTCACCTATAAGACCATATAGCATTTATTCTGTTGAGGTGTCTAAAGATGGTTATGAAACAGTTTTAATAGACGGTACGCAGATCTTAGCTACTGTAGAAGCTCGACAAACAGTTCCTGTTAATTTAAAAACTAGATCTAGAAATTCTTATTCCAGACAAAATGAACAAGTATTTGATATTCCAGACCATACCCTATATGGAGATTATCCGCCTAAAATCCCTGAAAGTAGTTTAAAACCTCTACCACCTCCTACTGGGTTTGTTGTTCTTGATAATCCAGTAGTTCCAGAATTTATAGTCGTTCATGATGGAATGCCTGAAGATACTTCAGCTCCTAACTATTGGATACCTTTTAAAGACTATATAAAAAACGTAGCTTCTTCTGAAATATATTCTACGTGGCCTGAACAAACTATTTATGCTAATGTAATAGCTATAGTTTCATTCACTTTAAATAGAGTATTTACTGAATGGTACAGAAATAAAGGCTATAGCTATACTATTACTTCTACTACTGCTTTTGACCATAAATTTATTAATAATAGAAACTTCTTTGATACTATTAATGTTGTAGTTGATGATATATTTAATACTTTTATAAAAAGACCACCTACCTCTAGACAGCCCCTTTTAGCTCAATATTGTGATGGTGTAAAATCTCAATGCCCAAATCAAATGACTCAATGGGGAAGTAAATACCTTGGAGATGAAGGTAAAGACTATGAAAGTATATTAAGATCATTTTATGGTGAGCAAATAATCTTTGAAAAAGCACCTATCGTAAGTGGTGTTCCTATATCTTTCCCTGGCCAAATTTTACAAGTAGGTTCTAATAATAACTATGTTAAAACTATTCAAAACCAACTTAATGCAATCTCTAATTCATACCCTCTAATACCTAAAGTTAAAGAAGATGGCATTTTTGGAGAATCTACTGCTGAGGCTGTTAAAGTATTTCAAGGAATTTTTGGCCTACCTAAAAATGGTATTGTTGATTTTAAAACATGGTACGAAATATCTAGAATATATGTAGCTGTAACTAAAATAGCTTCTTTAAATCCTACAATATAGATATAAAATATATTTCTAAATAATAAAAGCTTTACTGATTATGATCTAATTTTTATTAGATATAAATAGTAAAGCTTTTTATTATTATCTATTTTAGTATTTCTAAGTATTCTTCTTTTAACATATGACTTATTATACTATTATTTATTTTAAATTCTGGTATCCCTGCTGCAAATGGTGCAATTTTATATAAATCAAAGTAAATAACTATATTATTGTCCTCTATATAAAACTTATTGTCTTTTTCTATTGATTCAAATTGATATATACCTTCATACTCCTTATTATTTTTAACTAATTCCTCTATTTGCCTTCTAATCTCATTATTTATTACTTTTATATAATCTGAGTTTGGCTTAAATAAATCGCTTAATTTTAATATTCTTCCACTTCTCATGTCTATATTATAACTTATATCTTCATAGTCTTCATGAGCTCCTCCACTATATTGATGGTAAGTTACTTTTATACTTAATATATCATCACTATTTTTTTTAACTTCATAATCCACATTTGCAACAAATTTATCTTTTGATACATCAACATTATCAAAATAGTTTTTAGCGCTCTCATAAACTTTATTATAAAAATCCATTATATCTTTTCTAATTTTATAATTTAATTCTTTATCTATATCCTTATTTGAAGATATTATTATAGGAATATTTAATATACTATTTATATATTTATTATTTTGAGTAATTGTTTGCGTATCTACATTTGCAATTATATTTTTTGTGTTTATTGATTTTACTTTGTTATTAAAAACATCATATGGAACTTTAAATTCATATTCTCTCATCTTACCATCTTTATTTTGGTCCAATATTATTGATAATCCCCCGTCTACAATTATAAAATTAGTTTCCTTATCTATAATTACTAGATTTTTGTCTATATCTATTTTATTTTCATCTATAGTCTTATTTATATAAGATTTTATTAATTCTTTATAGTTTTCATCTTCTCCTAAAAGATTATCTATATATATTCTTTGCCCTGTCTTTAAATCAAAAACATAACTTTCTTTGTTGGTTGAAAATTTATTTTTTCCACTTTTAGTTTCTTTTACTATAACTATATTGATTACATCTTTACTTTGAAACGCTAAATTATATTCTAATAATATATTAGTTTTTTGTTTATTATTTTGTAATTCTATATCTTGCCTCTTATGATTTATATAACTATTTATATTATTTCTGATAAAAGAATTAATGTACCTTTCAGCATTTTTATTATCACAATATAATTTAGGCATTCTAACTGTTATTGATAAATTTTTACATTCTATTTTACTTCTTTCTTCAGTAACCTTTACTATTTTTATACTATCTACTATGTTAGCTTTTACTTTACTTGATATATCTACTAACTCAGTATTATATAAAAGTATTAAAGATAGTAATGCTATACATATTAATGACATAAATACTCTTATATTTCTTTTTTTATTCATTTATAATTCCTCCAAAACATAATTGCATTACTATGTTTTGAATTTATTATATTTTTATTCTACTAAAAACTTTTTAATTTTGATTTATTTGCCATTGCTAGTATAAGCCCTAGTGCTATAGATGCAAATGCAGACACTATAACTTGATATTGTGGTTCAAATAAAAATACAATCGTATGGCAAGGTATCCAGAAAAATGGTATAGTTTTTAACACTGTGAAATCAATGTACGTATACCAGTCGATTTTATTTGTTATATCTCTAAGACTTACTCTTCCTCCATTTTTATAATGTCTTATATCTATGTACGTATCTGTACACTTATGAAATAAAAATACTGCTGGTGATTGTAATATATTCATAATCGCACTTGTCAAAAATGCATGTGCAAAAATAGACTCTTTAAAAGGAAGCTTTCCCATCTCTTGAGCAGCCTCTACACCTTTAGAGAATACTGGCAATCCTAATGTTATAACAATACCTATTACACCCCAAATAATCGCTCTAAACATAACTCCATTTGGTTGCTTCCAGTACCCATAACTTATTCTCATACCTAGTAACTCTCCCATTGTAGCTAAGACCGCAAATTTAATAAATCCACTTACATATGGATACTCTCCTGTTACAGTAATGAATAAATCCCTACTAACTGGTATAACTAATATAAGTATCCAGATAAGAAGAATTCCTCCCCATATAAAATCCCCTTTTTTCATTAATGTCCCCCCTTGATATACTTTACATTTACTTAGTATATTTTCTTCATTAAGTATTAATACTCCTCTAATTTACACAATTTGCTATATCATAATTTGACTATATTAATACAACTTAATATATATTTAAAAATATATGACAAACTATCTTAAAGAATATAATCAATATACTTTTTATAAAATACAAAAGAGTATTGAATTTAATTCAATACTCTTTTGTATAAAAAAATATTTTACTTACTTTCTAATTTTTCGTATAAATCTATAAACTCTTCTGCTAACTGCTGAAAATTCATGGCATTCATCAAATGATCTTGTGCATGAACTAATAAAACACTCACTTCTGTTTTGCTTCCATTAGCCTCACCTTGTATAAGCTCTGTTTGGAATCTATGAGCTTTAGTTATTACTTCCTTAGAATTTTTCATAGTTTCTCTTGCTGCTTCTATATTCCCCTTTTTAGCTTGGGCTATTGCTTCAAAAGCTAATCCTTTTGCGTCCCCTGCATATCCTATTATGCCAAATGATATTTCAAATATTTTTTCATCCATTTAAAAAAACCTCCTAAATGTCCCTGTAACTACTCAATTCAAAGTTATCATTTAAATACTTTTTAACTTCCTCTGATGTCAATATCTCATGCTCTTTTGTTCTTTGCATTGCATAAGATGTAGAGTTTAAAATATATGCATCTAAGTATGCTGGATGAGTCATTATATCTAAAGCGTCATATTCTTTTAAAGTATTTATATTCTTCTTAAAGTAATCAATTTCCACATTATCACTATAAAAAGTATCTAACATAGGTACTACTTTTGAATATTCTAGATTATATTCAAATCCACCTCTTATTGGTAACTTATACTTTTCTATTATCCTTTCAATAACTGGCTGTAGTTTCTTTAAAGTATGAACATGGTGATGACTATCAAGATGAGAAATTTCAGTGTATTTCTTTACTTTTTCTATTTGAGCACAAAGTTCTTCATAAATTTCATCTAAGTTCATCTTATCTATTACATCATTAGTGATTCGCCTAAAAAATCTTCCATTTTCGTCTACTAGGCTTTCCAAATTAGGAAGTACTGGTCTATTACAACTAATAGTCATATGGACTCCACATGCCAAACCTGGATTTTCCTTTAAAAGTTTCATAGCATGCTCAAATCCTGGCATATTAGCCATAACTGTTGTAGATTTTACTACTCCTTCTTTATACGCTGATATTATCCCGTAATTTACAGCTTTACAATATCCAAAATCATCTGCATTTACTATAAGTTTAGTCATAAATTTCACCTACTTATTAAATTGAGGTAAGTACTCTTTATGAGCCTCTAACATCTCATCTAATATAGTTTTTGCTAAATCATCTGAAGGTATTAATGGGTTGATACAAAGTGCTAATAATGCACTTTCGTAATCTCCATATACGGCTGCTTTGGCTGCCAATATTTCAAAAGATTTTATATCACTTACTAAACCATCAGTACACTGCGGAAGATATCCCATTGATAAAGGTTTTGGTCCTTCGCTAGTTATTACACTACTAACTTCAACAGCTTGATCATCTCTAAAGTTTCTTATGGCTCCATTATTTAATGTATTAACTACTTGTATATCCCTTTTATCATTGTATATAGAACTTATTAAGTTACAAGCTGCATCACTATAATATGCTCCTCCCCTTTTCTCAAGTTGAGGTGGTTTTATGTCTAAACTTTCATCTTTATAAAGTTCAAATAGTTGCCCTTCTAATTCTTTAACAACTTGACCTCTTGCTTTACCTTTTTTAAATTCTTCTAATTCTTCATCTAGCATTTCTTTAGTTTTATAATAATATCTATGGTATGGACAAGGTATAGCACCTAAAGCTTTAACAAACTCTGGATTAAAATCTATTGCCTTTATATTTTCCATACTTATTTTAGAACTTACAAACTTATCTATTGCTTCCTTTGTGACATCTTTGCCATCCAAAATAACATTAAGCCCATATACCATATGATTAAGTCCAGCAAAATCCATATATATTCTATCACTTTCTACTTCAAATAACTTTGCAACTCCATTTCTAACACCTATAGGAACATTACATAATCCTACATAGTTTTTGAAGTTTGTGTATTTAAATACTGCTTCAGTTATTACACCTGTTGGATTTGTAA
The DNA here is from genome assembly GCF_900002575.1 of Romboutsia hominis. Lineage (NCBI taxonomy): Bacteria > Bacillati > Bacillota > Clostridia > Peptostreptococcales > Peptostreptococcaceae > Romboutsia > Romboutsia hominis. The sequence goes on from NZ_LN650648.1 coordinate 2,615,693, forward strand.
AATTTATTAACCATGCATTTGGACACAACTCTTCTATATCTTTTATTATATCTAGTATAACTGGTACAGTGCGAAGGGCTTTAAACAGCCCTCCTGCACCATTAGTTTCTTGACCTATTACTCCATGTGATAAAGGAATACTTTCATCTTTTATTCTAGCATCTAATAATCCAACTCTTAATTGAGTTGTTACAAAATCTGCACCTTTTAAAGCTTCTCTTCTATCTAATGTAAGGTTAATTTTAATATCTAATCCAGATTTTTTAATCATTCTCTTGGCAAGATTACCTACTATTTCTAATTTTTCTTTCCCTGCTTCTATATCTACAAGCCATAGTTCTTTAACTGGTAGCTCACTATATCTTTTTATAAATCCTTCTATTAATTCGGGGGTATAACTTGATCCTCCCCCTATTGTAACTATCTTAAGACCTTTTTTCATAATCTTCTACCACCCAATCTCTATGATTATTAACTAACCTTGTTGTTTAGCTAATCTTTTTTTTGCCATTCTTTCATCTGCAACTACAAATGGTAAATATATAACAACAGATATTATTAAGTTAACTGCTGCTAATGCTCCACCAGTCCAATGCCCTGTAGCCATTATTCCACTAAATATTGGAGGAGTTATCCAAGGAATTTTTGCCATTAAAACTGGTGCTACTATCCCACTGGATATAGCTAAGTATGAAGTTATTGTACATAATACTGGCGCTAGTACAAATGGAATCATGTATATTGGATTTAATACTATTGGCATACCAAATATCATAGGCTCACTTATATTGAAACATGCTGGTGGTCCACCTAAAGCTATCATTTCTTTACGTCTTCTACCTGCTATTATTAATGCTATTATTAATCCAAGTATCATCCCTGAACCACCTAAGTATACAAATGCATCTAAAAATGCTCCTGCAAATACATGGTAACCTTCTGTTGCTCCTGCTGATGCTAACTCAGCATTTTTACCACCTAATTCCATTAATATTGGCTCTACTGCAGGAAGTGCTATGTTTGCACCATGTAATCCAAATATCCATAAAACATGGATAAACAATACTGTAAACATAGCCCCTCCTAAAGAGTCAGCCATACCAGTTAAAGGTTTCGATAAATATGTTGATAATAAATCATTTATAAATAATCCGTTTGATAAAAGTTTTACTATTATACCTATTATACCTACTATAAATAACGCTATTACTCCTGGTAATAATTTTGCAAATGATCTAGAAACTGCTGGTGGTACACCATCTGGCATTTTTATAGTTAACCAAGTTACTTTAGATAATCTTACATAAATTTCTGTTGTTACTAGTGCTACTACCATAGCAGTAAATAGTGCATTAGTTGACACATAACCCCAAGGTATAAACCCCCACCCTGAAACTGCCTCTCCTGCCTCAGTTACTATGTCTGCAGTTTGAGGAGATAACACTAAAAATCCACATAATGCTAGAAGTCCTGCTTGTAAACCATTTGCTTCATATGATTTTGCTAAAGAATAGGCTACTGACACAGCTAAAAATAATGACATCATTGCAAGTGATCCCCACCATAAATCGCCTCCAAGTGCAGATATTTGTTGACCAACTGTAGTGTTAGCTAACATATCTTGGTAAGGTTTTAATGGTAAGTTTTTTATAAGTGATCCAAATGCCCCAACCATAGTTACTGGTATCATAGCAATGAAACCATCTCTTATTGCTACTAAGTGTCTTTGTGAGCCAACCTTAGATGCTATTGGAACTAAATGTCTTTCCATAAAGTTCATTAATGCTTCCATTTTGATTATCCCCCTTTTTAATTTACTTTGAATTATATAACTCCATTGCTCTATCTAATACAGCTTTACCATTACATGTTCCATAGTGCATCATATTTATAACCTCTACTGGTACATTGTATGGCTTAGCCATCTCTGTCGCTTTACCTAATATATATCTAACTTGCGGTCCTAATAATAAAACGTCACAATTTCCTATTTCCCTATCTAAGTTAACTTCTGATATAGCCCATATTTCTACCTCTATATCTTTTTCCTTCGCTGCAGCCTCCATTTTTGTAACTAGTAAACTAGTTGACATCCCCGCTGAACAAGCTAACATTATTTTTACCATTTTTTGTACCTCCCCAAAATATATTTTATTAAAATTTAAATGTCTATACATTTATTATGTATTAAATGTATAGACATTTCAAGAAAACATTTTCACACTATATGTATTTTTATTTAGATATAGCGTTAACGGTTAAAGTATAACCATAATGGTATGTATGAGAGTATTCAAATGCTTCACCGTTATCAAGTCTGCAAACTTGCTTTATATATAATAACGGTTCTTTTCTATCCAATTTTAGATTTTCTTCTAACTCATCATTAGATATGACAGCCTCTACTTCTCTTTCTGATATAGCTATCTTACGTCCGCTAACTTCTTCAACATATTCATATAAAGAACCCTTGCAGTGAGTTTCATTTATATTTGGAAATAGTTTATCTGGCATATATGTAATCATATACGATAATCTCTTATCATTTGCTAGTCTAACTCTCTTTATCTCCCAAACATAATCACCTTCACTTATATTTAGCTTTTCAGAAATTTCATCATCTGATTCTATTTTTTCTAAACTAACTAATATACTTGATACTTTATATCCTTTGCTATTCATCTCTTTTGTAAAACCACTTATAGAAGATATATTGTCATATACCTTACTTCCTAAAACTATACTTCCTATACCCCTCCTCCTTGCTATATATCCTTCTTTAACTAGATTATTAAGTGCTGATCTAACAGTCATTCTTGTTACATTAAATTCTTCGCATAATTGATGTTCTGATGGTATTAAATCTCCTTGATTTAATTTTCCTGAATTAATTAATTCTTTTACATAGTTCTCTATTATTTTATATATAGGTTGACCCATAACTTTCCTCCCTCGGCTTTAGACATGAACTTATTGCCTATTTAATTGTATATACATTTAATAATATATTAATTTGTAACTTTTATAAACTCTTTTGATATAATTTTTATAATAACACTCCTTTATTATATCTTTTATATAGTCTTTGGTTAATATTTCAAATCAAATTATTCAAAGTATACAAAGTTTTTAATTGCTTTACACTTAAAATAAGACCACCTAAATTTATAGGTAGTCTTATTGATATAATCTATATTAAGCTTTTTTTAACTTAACAACAGTTTCAACATGAGGTGTATTTGGGAACATATCCATACATTTAACTAATTCTACTTCGTATCCATAGTTTTTAAATTCAACTAAATCTAATACTAATGTCTTTGGATTACAAGATATATATATTATTTCCTTAGAATCAAATCCACATATATCTCTTATAGCATCTTTGTGTACACCTGGTCTTGGTGGGTCAACTATTATTAAATCTGGCTTTTCTTTTAATTTGTTTACTGTTTTAGCAACATCTCCTGCTATAAATTCACAGTTTGTTAAACCGTTTAATTTTGCATTTTGATTAGCAGCTGCTACAGCTTCTTCTATTATTTCTATACCATAAACTTTCTTAGCAGATCCTGCCATAACTTGTCCTATAGTACCAGTTCCACTGTATAAGTCAAATACTACCTTGTCACTGTGGTCTCCAACAAACTCTCTAGCTATAGAGTAAAGCTCTTCTGCTCCTTTAGTATTTGTTTGGAAGAATGAGAATGGAGATATTTTAAATTTTAACCCTAATATTTCTTCTTGTATATAATCTCTTCCATAAAGAATTCTTAATTCATCACAATTTACTGCATCTGCTAATCCATCATTTATAGTGTGTAGTATACTTACTAATTCTGCATCTAAACCTAAATTTAAAAGCATGTTTTTATACTCAGTCATATCAAAATCTAGTTGAGAAGATGTAACTATGTTTACCATCATCTCTTTAGTATTTATACCTTTTCTAACTACAAGGTTTCTTAAGTATCCTTTGTGATTAAATGTTCTGTAATATGGTATTTGCTTTTCATTAAAGTACTCTACAGTAGCTTTTAATATATTTATGAAGTCTTGGTCTACTAAATAACATCCATCAACAGTTATTATATCTATATGTTTTCCTTTTTTGTGAAGACCTAAAGATAGTGGACCATCTTTAACCTCATCTCCAAAAGTATATTCCATTTTATTTCTGTACATTCTTTGCTCAGGACTTCCTTGTATTCCTAAGAATTTGAATCCAAATAACTCTTGTTGTAAGAATAAATCCATTACTTGTCTTTCTTTTATTTGAAGTTGTTTTTCATAAGGAACTGATAATATACTACATCCTCCACATTGATTGAAATGTTTGCATGGCTCTTCTGTTTCTAGCGGTGAGTTTTCTAGAAGTTCTAGCATTTTAACTTCAGCTTTTTTACTTCTAGCTTTTTGAACTACTGCTTTAACTTTTTGTCCAGTTATTCCGCCCTTCATATATATATCTTTTCCATCATATAAACTTACAGAAGTTCCACCGAACTCCATTTTATCTATTTCAAACTCTATTATGTCTCTTCTTTTCACTAAAACTACCTCCGCTCAATTGTTATCTTTCTTCTAATAATTTTATTTCATCTTCTGTTAATTCTCTATATTCTCCTAGCTCTAGATTTTTATCTAGCTCTAATTTTCCCATAGACAGTCTTTTTAAGTATACTACTTTTTTACCTACACTCTCAAACATTCTTTTAACTTGGTGGAATTTTCCTTCATGTATAGTAAGTTCTATTTCTGATATTTCATCACTCTTTAATATTTTAAGTTGTGACGGCATAGTTTCATATCCATCATCAAGCGTAACTCCTTTTGAGAAAGCAACTACATCCTCTTTTGTTACAATTCCTTCTATTTTAGCATAGTAAGTTTTTGGTACATGCTTTTTTGGTGATAATACCCTATGTGCAAGTTGTCCATCATTTGTTAATACCAATAGCCCTTCTGTATCTTTGTCTAACCTACCTACTGGAAATGGTTCAAAAACATAGTATGATGAATCTATTAAGTCTAATACTATTGGGTCATGCTTATCAAAAGTCGCCGATATATATCCATCTGGTTTATTTAACATTATGTACACAAATTCTCTATAGTTTACTTCTTCTCCATTAAAAAGTATTTTATCATTTTCTGGGTCAACTTGAATCCCTGGATTATTTATATTTTTTCCATTTACAGATATCATACCTTGCTTACAGTATTTTTTTATTTCCGCTCTACTACCATATCCTATATTAGAAAGTATTTTATCTATACGTAATTTTTTAGCCATTAAAAATGTTCTCCATTTTCATAGTATTTTTCCTTTTCAAAAACAGTAAATGCTAAATCCATACTTTCTACTTTTAATCCATCCCTTATACTATCTGTTATTATTTTAGCTACTGTGTCTTGGACTTCTTGTCCTCTATCAAACCAAGCTACTTCCACAAATGGATATACATCTGCTATTTTTCCGTCTCTTATTGCTACAGATTTTATACATTCTATTTCAAAATAATCTCTAGGACATTTTACTGCTTCCACTAATTTATCTATCATATTTTCACTTATTTTACATATATCATTTTCATTTATACCTCTTACTTTTATTTGTGGCATATATAATTCCTCTCTTTTCTTAAAATTTATTTAGTTATAGATATTATTATACTTTTAATTACTAGTTATTACAATTTACTATGTACTTTTTTTGTATTAGGGTTATAATATTAATTGATGGGTAAATTTTATATTTGATTATTTTTAATAATTAATTGTATGGAGGGTTTATATATGTTAGTTTCAGCTAAAGACATGTTACAAAAAGCTAGAGAAGGAAAATACGCAGTAGGTCAATTCAACATAAATAACTTAGAATGGACTAAGGCAATATTATTAACTGCTCAGGAAAACAATTCTCCAGTTATATTAGGAGTATCTGAAGGTGCTGCTAAATATATGTGTGGTTTTAAAACTATAGTCAATATGGTTGAAGGAATGATGGAAGAATTAAACATAACTGTTCCAGTTGCTGTTCATTTAGACCACGGAAGCTACGATGGAGCTAAAAAAGCTATGGAAGCTGGTTTCTCTTCAATAATGTTTGATGGTTCTCACTATCCAATCGAAGAAAATATAGCTAAAACTAAAGAAATGGTTGAATTAGCTCATGCTAAAGGTCTTTCTTTAGAAGCAGAAGTTGGTTCTATAGGTGGAGAAGAAGACGGTGTTGTTGGTGCTGGTGAAGTTGCAGATCCAGCTGAATGTAAATTAATAGCAGATTTAGGAATAGATATGCTAGCTGCTGGTATAGGTAATATACATGGTAAATATCCAGAAAATTGGGCTGGATTAAACTTTGATGCTTTAGCTGCTATAAATAATGCTACAGGAAACATGCCATTAGTATTACACGGAGGAACTGGTATACCTGCTGAAATGATACAAAAAGCTATATCATTAGGTGTTTCTAAAATAAACGTTAATACTGAGTGTCAATTAGCATTTGCTGATGCTACTCGTAAGTATATAGAAGCTGGTAAAGACTTAGAAGGTAAAGGATTTGACCCTCGTAAGCTTTTAGCTCCAGGGTTTGAATCTATAAAAACTACTGTTAAAGAAAAAATGGAATTATTCGGATCAATAAATAAAGCTTAATTCCTTTTAAAAATTAAATGAAAAGAGCATCTTTGTATACAGATGCTCTTTTTTATTTCTATATTAATCTTTTATATTATTTATAATCCTTAGCTATAGAATTTTGATGCTCCTACTAACTGTCTTTTTCCTACTATTTTAGATAGGTTAGCTAATGATGCTATTTTTATATCCTTGAAGCTAACTAAAAATACAAATTTAAAATCTGTAAAAGATTCATCTATATTATAAATATCAAAGAAACATCTTACATTATCAAATAAATATTTATCCTGAAGTTCTTCTTCAATTTCATCTGTAGCATCTTTTAAATATGCTCTTACATCTTCAAATAATACTTGGAAATAGCTTTCGTCTAAGTCTTCTCCTATTTCATCTAGTACATCTTCTATATCTTGCATATTAAATACATCTTGAGACAGTTTGCAGTCAAATGCCATTATACCATCTTGATTAATTGTATTTGATATATCTCTTGTATATTCTATATCTGGTCTTATTTTGATGATTTCTTTAACATCATTGCTATTTATGCTTATATTGCCTTTTCGATTTTCTACTTTTAATTCGACCATAAGACCACCTCCCCCTATAGTATTGCTATGTTTACTTGTACAATTCTATGAATTTATCTATGTCTTTCCAAGTGTCTACTCTTGTTATATTATCATGTTCTACACCTTGATTGTAGTTGGTATTTATTAGTAGTATTTTCATACCTTCACTTGCAAGTTGCATTGCATTTGATGGATTGTCTTCTATAAATATATTGCATTCTAATTCTTTAGCTTTAGCTATTTTATCGTGACTACCTAATAAGTGAACATCTATATCAGAAAATCCTTTATCGTTTAACCATCTTGTAGTTATCTCTGTAAGACTTTTATCTCTTGCCGTTACAAAATATAAGTTGTGGCTATTAGCTAACCACTTTTCTATAACGTCCTTAGCATATTCTACTATTTCTGCTTCTTCATAAGAATGCATACAGCTACTATGGAATTTATTTAATATTTCATCCATGGTATCACCATATAATTGTTCCCAGTTATAAGTTACACATTCTTCTTCTTTTATATTTTTATTATATATCTCATTTAAGTACGGAATAAAATGATATGGACTTGTTATAGTTCCATCTATATCTATACATATATTTAATCTTCCCATACATACCTCCCTGATTAACGTTATAATCGAAAATTATATCATATGTTATATTATAAATCAAAATTTATGCATTATAGTATATTTAAAGCTTATCATAAAAGATAAGCTTTTGTTATTTTATATTTAGACTTAGCTTATCTATTCTATCCTTAAAATTTGCTATGTGCTCATCAGATAAGCTTAAATACTCTGTTATTTTTCCAATATATTTTGGATTCTTACTTTCTACTAAGTTTATAGACTCGTTCATAGCCTTTTCTCTTAGCTCATAAGCCTTTTTAACATCATCTCTTGCATTGCTTAGTATTGTAGTATATTGTTCATCTGAAAGACTAGGTATATCCATACTTTCATAAAGTTCTATAACTTCTTTACATTTTTTGCTGGCATATTTTAAGTCATTTTCTATAGTCGGTAATTTTTTTATACTCTCAGATATATTTTTTGTATAAGGAATACAATCCCTCATAGGAATTAATGCTTTTCTTTCTATATTGTAAATTTCTTTTTTGAAATCACTAATTATTTCTTTATCAGTTTTTTTAATAACTTCTACTTCTTTATCCTGATTTAATTCTACTTCTTTTGATTCTAGTGCTACTTCATTTGATTTATCTCCTTTACTTTCATACACTTCACTGTCTTGCTTATCTACTTTATAAATTTCATCAATATTCTCTTCTTTGCCTACATTATCCTTATATTCGTATGGCTCATCATTAACATAACTGTAATAATATATAGCTTCTCTGATTTTATTTAATCCACTCATATAAAGATTTGTTGCTACTATCATTGTAACTAATACAACATAAATACTACTATATATGTACGATCTTCTCAAATTTTTATAATTTCTAAATAATATTATCAAGGGGATAAGATACAAAAATAAGAATACTAATATCCATCTCATCATTAACATCTCCTTCTTTTGTATATTTAAACAAAAATCCCCCAATTTTCATATTTTAACCATATATAATAGTATTTACAATTTTAAGATTATTAATCTAATATTTTTATTAATTTAAAATCAGTGTAATCACAAGATGCTAATATATATTCAATTCCATTTCTTACACCTCTTAATCCCATTTTAAATGATTCTTTTCCGTGCAAGTGTCCATATATAACTTTTTCAACTTTATATTCTTCATATAATTTAGTGAATAACGATTCTTCAAGTTTATCATTAGTAGGAGGATAGTGAGTGATAACTATAAATTTAGTATGTCCTTTCTTCTTAGCAGCTTCTAAAGATATTCTTATCCTATTTTCTTCTCTCTTATATATTTTAGCGTCATTTTCATCAAACTTAAAATCATTCGGACATATCCATCCTCTTCCTCCACAAATAGCATAATCTTTGTATTCATAGAAATTAGTTTGTAAAAAGTTCATATTATCATACTGCTTATTTAATGCTGTTACAGTAGTCCACCAATAATCATGATTGCCTTTTATAAATATCTTTTTCCCCGGCAAATTATCTATTATATCTAAATCACTTCTTGCTTCGTCTAGATTTATTCCCCAAGAAGTATCTCCTAATACTAATACTAAATCTTCATCACTTACTTTCTCTTTCCAGTCTTCTATTAACTTTTCCTCATGACCTATCCAATTCTTTCCAAAAACATCCATAGGCTTATTTACTGATGTTGAAAAGTGTAAATCTCCTATTGCATATAAGTTCATGTCTTTTTTCCTTTCTTATGTAGCTTTTCTTATATATTCTATATTAATACCTATAGTTTAAATTTAAATTCAATTACTATACTATTATATAAAGAAAGTTATCCATGAATATGGATAACCTCTATCTAACTTTATTATTGTTATTGTAAAATTCTAATAAATTATCTACCTCACTTTGAAGATGTAATATTTCTTCTATATCTTGTTCATTATCTATTTTATCTAGCCTTCTTTGATATATAAGCGCTTTATGTGTTTCTCCTAGATTATATAATTCTTGAATCTTACTAAGTACATCTCTTACTGTAACTGATTTTACCTGGCACATAACTTGAGCTTTCATTATATCTTCTCTTATCTCGCTCATTTCTTGATCTAATAGGAATGCTGCATCAGATGCTCTTCTTAATCTAACTGCTAATTCCTCTGGTATGTAATGTTCATATTTATATTTTAAAGAATGTTCTATAGTTGCCCAAAAGTTCATAGCTAAAGTTCTTATTTGGATTTCACACAATATTTCTTTTGAACCTGCTATCGTATTTATAGGATATTTTATTATAACATGATAACTTCTGTATCCACTATCCTTAAAGTTTTTTATATAATCTTTTGCATATACTATACTCATATCACATCTATTTTGTATAAGTTCAACTACTGTATATATATCTTCTACAAACTTACACATTATTCTTATACCTGCAATATCTTCCATCTCACCCTCTATATCTTCAATTCCTAGGCGCTTTGATTTAGATATTATAGAAGCTATTTTTTTAGTCCTTCCTGTTACAAACTCTATAGGACAGTATTCTCCTTTTGCTAAGAATTCTTTTCTTATATTCTTAAACTTAACTTTTAATTCTTCTACTGCATGGTCATAAGGTGTTAGTATTTCATCCCATTTTTCAAATTCCATCGTACTCACCCTTTATCTTATTTTGAGTCTTTTTTAACATATCTATTTTAGCATAATTTATTTTTTTTTGGTACAATAAAGCAATTCTCCATCATTTAATATATAGTCTATTTCATCTAAATCAGCTAAATAGCTTATCATCGAAACTAAAGATGACTTAAAAAAATGATATTCTTTATAATTGCACTTTAAATTATTATCTATTATAATTTTTTTTAATAATTCTTCTAACGTTATTGGTACATTTAAATCTTCTCTTACTTTATTTAAGTACTTATCAATAGCATTTAAATGCATTTCTGTTATAAACTTAGAATCTTTTTTACTTATTACTTCTTTACTATGCCCTAAGACTAAATAATCAAAATCTATTTCTTTTAATTTCATTATTGAGTCTATTTCTTTCTTTATATCATACAAAAATAAGAAATCATACTTTTTAAGCATATCTAAGCCTATTAGAAGGTCTCCAGTAAATAAAACTTTATCTTTAGTTAATATTCCTATGCTTCCTTCAGTATGTCCCTTTAAATCTATTATTTCAAATTCTTCATTATTTAATAACAGACTTCCTTCTTTTGCTATTTTATCTACTTTTATTTCATCTAATGATTTATTTTTTAATTTATCCACAAAAAATCTATTATATTTACCACCCATTATATATTTGCCAAATAGATAAGGCTTTTCTATATATAATTTAGCTTCATCTGATGATAATATACAAATATCATTATAATACTCTTTAAATTGGTTACACGCTCCATAATGATCATCATGTTCATGTGTATTTATTATAAAATTTACCTTGATATTTTTTTCTTCTAACATATTTATAATTCTCTTAGGTCTTGAACCAGCTAACCCAGGATCTATTATCAAAGCTTTATTATCATCAAAAATATAAACACCAGTGTTAGTTCCACCCTTTATATAAAATGTGTTTCCTTTTATTTTTTTAAGCTCCATTTAATCACCTAATTATAATAGTATCTTTTTTAATCTTTTTAATGCTATCTCTCTTACCTCTTCATCTTTTGATAATCTTATTTTTATATTGTAAGCAGTATCATCTTTTAATAAAGCTTCTATAAAATATTCAACTATACCTCTATCTTTAAAATCTATATCTATAATACCTTTAGAATATAACTTAGAATCTAGTATCATTAGCTCATCTGCAAAACTTAATCTAGTCGATTTATCTAAATATCCATTTTGGGGTTTAAAATCCTCACAGTATTTTATTTTGTAATTAACAACTTTTTCACTTATATCAAATCCATACTTTGATTTCATAAGATCACTATATTCTCTATTCCTTTTAGTTATATTTGATAAATTTTTATTATAATCCTCTTTTTTCCAATGACCAAAAATTCTACAATTTAGTGGCCTCACTTCATATATTAAACATCTGTTATTTTCATCTTTAAATGGACACGCACTCTTTTTAGTAAATTCTAAAAAATAGTAGTCTATAATTTTACTTAAACTTGTCTTTCTTAATTCATCTTTGTCTAATAAGTAGCTATATATATTAATAAATTCAATTAAATTTATACCTACTGATTCCATACAACAATTACCACAGCCAGTACAATCTCCACTTGGTAGTGATTTGTAAGTATCATTTAACTTATCAAACAGCTCATTTTCCTTACAATAATTTATACAATTTAAAATATCATTTCTATTTATACTAGCCATTATTATTACTCCTTGTTATAATTATTAGGTTAATACAAAAACTTATTATATCACACTTTTTATTAGTGTGATACGAATTAGTTAAGTGAAGAAAAATATTTACTTAAGAAATAAATATTCAATTTAACATACAGGAGGTAATCATGACTAGATATACAAAAATAATAAACATGATGGATAGTTATTATACAAAGGATTATGAAAAACAAAAGAAAAATATAACTAAAGTTAGGGAAGTTAGAGAAGAAACAGTTAGAAAGTTCTTCTTACAAGGTGACTGTGAAGTTCTAGTTGTGCTAGAAGAAAGTGGTAGAGAAATTCTTATAGATGATTTTTCATCTGATGACGATATAAGAAAATACCTTGGACCTAAGTTTATAAACAAGAAGAGATAGATTTAAAAATATTTTATAAATTTATGTATAGATTAAAGTTATCTGTCCATAATAGTAATATAAAATTAAATATTTAACTCAATCTCCCCCAAATTAAGTCTTCGTTCCCCCAACGAAGGCTTTTTATTTTTCAAAACATTTTACAAATGTATAGTTAGCTATCATTCTATAATGTATAATATATAAAAAAACTTTCGGTAGAAGAGGTTGTAAAATGGTAACTTTCGGTAAATTAAACTTAGATACAGACTTTGAATACAGAGTCATAAGGGAAGAAGAAAATGATTTAGACTTATTTATAGACTTAAACTATCGCAGCTTAGATATTAAACTAGAAGACTCAAATTTCTTTAATTCAAGAGTACAGTTTCCATTTGTTAGGTCTATTATATTAAGATTAAACAAAGAGAGCGATATTATTACTATGCATTTAATGAGAGACATTGATTTATTCTCTGCTTTTGCCAATTTTGAAATTAATATCTCTAATTCTATAATAAGCATAAAAAATGAATATGAAAAAGTTGTTATGTACAAGTCTATAAAATAAAGAGGGAGCCTTAATAAGGCCCCTCTTTATTTTATATTTTAATGTTCAATATACTTTCTTAATTTTTGAACTATTTACTTAGTTTTCTTATCTCCATATATTGTCTTATATATTTCTACTAACTCTGATACTAATGGTTGTCTTGGGTTAGCTGGAGTACATTGGTCATCAAAAGCATCTAATGCTAACTTTTCTATAGCTCCCATATATATTTTTTCTTCTATACCACATTCTCTTATAGTCATTGGCATATTTAATTCTCTCATTAAGTTTCTTATAGCTTCTACTAAGCTCTTAACTCCTTCTTCTGTAGTGTTAGCTTTTAATCCTAACATCTTAGCTATCTCAGCATATTTCTTATCTGCTACAAAAGATTTGTATCTTGGGAATGCAGCAAACTTAGTTGGCATAGATGCATTGTACTCTATTACGTATGGTAATAATATAGCATTTGCTCTACCATGAGGTATATGGAATTCTGATCCTAACTTATGAGCTAATGAATGGTTAATTCCTAAGAATGCATTGGCAAATGCCATCCCTGCCATACAAGATGCATTGTGCATTTTTTCTCTAGCTTCTTTACCTTCTTGAGTATTTGCTCCTTTATATGATTTTGGTAGATATTCAAATACCATTTGTATAGCTTTCATAGCTAAAGCATCTGTATAATCAGTTGCCATTACAGAAACATAAGCTTCTATAGCATGAGTTAATACGTCTAATCCTGTATCTGCAGTAACAGCTGCTGGCACAGACATTACAAATGTAGGATCTATTATAGCTACATCTGGAGTTAACTCATAGTCAGCTAAAGGATATTTAATATTATTAACTTTATCAGTTATAACTGCGAAAGAAGTAACTTCTGAACCAGTTCCTGAAGTAGTTGGTATAGCCACCATCTTAGCTTGTCTTCCTAATTTAGGGAATTTATATATTCTCTTTCTTATATCCATAAACTTAAGTCTTAAATCTTCAAAGTCTGCTTCTGGATTTTCGTAGAATAACCACATACCTTTAGCAGCATCCATTGCAGATCCTCCACCTAAAGCTATTATAGTATCTGGCTTGAACTTTCTCATAGCATCAGCACCATTTAACACTGTATCAACAGATGGATCTGGCTCTACATCAGCAAATACTTCTATCATAACTGGGTTTCTTCTTTTTCTTAAATGATATTGTAATTTTTCAACATATCCTAATTGAACCATCATTCTATCAGTAACTATCATTACTCTCTCAACTTGTGGTAGTTTTTCTAAGTATTGTATAGATCCAACTTCATGATATATTCTTTCAGGTACTTTAAACCATTGCATATTTACTCTTCTCTTAGTAACTTTCTTAAGGTTTATTAAATTTACCGCTGATACATTATCTGTAGTTGAGTTATTACCCATAGATCCACATCCTAGTGTTAATGATGGTGTATTCACGTTATATACATCTCCTATTGCTCCGAAAGTAGATGGCGCATTTACTAATAATCTTCCTGTTCTTACTTTCTCGCTAAATTTTAGTATTATGTCATCATTTTCTGAATGTATAACCGCTGAGTGACCTAATCCACCAAATTCAGTCATTTCTACACATCTTTGTATTCCTTCTTCAGCATTTTTAACTTTTAAGCAAGCAAGTACAGGACTTAACTTTTCTTTTGATAATGGGTAATCCATACCTACACCTTCTATTTCAGCTACTAACATTTTAGCATCTTTAGGTACTTCAAATCCTGCCATTTGAGCTATCTTATAAGGACTTTGCCCAACTATATTAGGATTTAATGTTTTAGTTTCTGGATTTATAACTGTTTTTTCTAATAATTCTCTTTCTTTTTTGTTTACAAAGTAGCAATTGTATCCCTTCATTATATCTACTACTTCATTGTATATTGGCTCTTCTATTATAACTGCTTGCTCTGAAGCACATATCATTCCATTGTCAAATGTTTTTGATAATATTAAATCGTTAACGGCTTGTTTTATATCTGCTGATTTTTCTATAAAACAAGGTACGTTTCCTGCCCCAACCCCTAAGGCTGGTTTACCTGAAGAGTAAGCTGCCTTAACCATTCCAGGTCCACCAGTAGCTAATATTAATGCTACTTTGTTATTTTTCATTAAAGCACTTGATGCTTCTAATGATGGTTCTTCTATCCATTGTATACAATTTTCTGGAGCTCCAGCTTCTATAGCTGCATCTCTTAAAATTCTAGCAGCTTCTGCTGAACATTTTTGAGCTGATGGATGGAAGCTAAATATTATTGGATTTCTTCCTTTTATAGCTATTAATGATTTGAACATTGTTGTTGAAGTTGGATTAGTAACAGGTGTAACACCTGCTATAACTCCTATTGGTTCCGCAACCATCATGTAGTTTTCTTCATCATTTTCTTCTACTACACCAACAGTTTTTGTATATTTTATACTATTATAAACATATTCTGTAGCGAATATATTTTTAGTTACTTTATCTTCAAATATTCCTCTTTCAGTTTCTTCTACTGCCATTTGTGCAAGTTCTATATGCTTATCAAGACCAGCCTTAGCCATAGCTTTTACTATCTTGTCTACCGCTTCTTGGTCTAATTTTAACATTTCCTCTTTAGCCTTATTTCCTTTTGTTACTAAATCGTTTATCATACTTTCTACAGTTATTTCTTGCTTTTCTTTTACATTTTTAACTTTTTTTAAATCTTTAGTCATTATGCTTTCCTCCCAGGCAATTTATATAAAACTGTGTTAGTTATTTAACAAACTATCTATGTTTAGATAATACATCACATAGATAAAACTGTCAATATTTTTTGTTAAATTTTTATCTTATTTGTTTTATGAAATCGTTTTTATAATTTATTTTAATTTTCTACATCTTTATTTATAAGTTTAAATTTATTTTAAAATCTTACTTTAAGTATTTAAAATTCATTTAATTACAATAGTTAATTTTTAATCAAACTATTTATTTTTGCATTTTTACATTAGATCAAATATTATTATAGTAATTTTTAATTTACTTATTTTAATAATATTTCAATATACTATATATTTTCATAGTAATACACTATTTGTTATTGCTATTACTAAAATTGGCAATAATATAATATACTTTTTTAAATTTTTTATTTTTTGAACAATTTTTTTAGTTATTTTGATATAATATCTTTGTTATTAACAAATATATTTATAATGTATATTAAATTTTAGTACTATTAATTATAGATATAGTGTTTTATTCTCTTATATAGAGGTTTATTTTTTAAATTAATACATAATTTTGCGAAAGGAGTTTTTTGTATGACATTATTAGTTTTCGGGCATAAAAATCCAGATACAGATTCTATATGCTCTTCAATTTCGTTAGCTTACCTAAAAAATCAATTAGGTGAAGAAGCTACTGCTTATGCTTTAGGGGAGGTAAGAAAAGAAGCTCAATACGCTTTAAATCACTTCAATGTTGAAGCTCCTCAAATATTAAATATAGATGATTTAACTAATAAAAATGTAGTTTTAGTTGATCACAATGAATACGCTCAAAGTGCAGATGGCATAGAAAATGCTAATATAGTAGAAATAATTGACCACCATAAAATAGGTGGTATAACTACAGATGTACCTATATCATTTAGAGTAATGCCTGTTGGATGTACTTGTACTATAATTTACAACATGTTTAAAGAAAATAATGTTGAGGTTCCAAAACATATAGCTGGACTTTTATTATCTGCTATATTATCAGATACATTATTATTTAAATCTCCAACTACTACAGAAAAAGATAAGTTAGCTTGTGAGGAATTAAGTAAAATAGCTGATGTTGATATGGAAAGCTATGCTATGGATATGTTTAAAGCTGGTACTTCACTAGATGAATACAGCATAGAAGAAATAGTTAATATGGACTTTAAAGAATTTGATATGAGTGGAAAAAGAGTTGGTATAGGTCAAGTATTCACTTTAGATATAGATTCTATATTTGATAAAAAAGATGAATTTTTATCTTATATAAACTCTACTGATTACGATATGTTAGTTCTTGCTATAACTGACATAATAAAAGAAGGTTCTTACCTAATATACAAAGCTGAAGATAAAGTAATATCTGAAGCATTTAATGTTGAAGCTCATCAAGGAGTATTTGCTGAGGGTGTAGTTTCTAGAAAGAAACAATTAGTTCCAAATTTAACTTCTGCTATTAAGAATAATTTATAATAATAAATAAAAAGTATTTATAATGATTTTATAATCTTTTATAAATACTTTTTTGTTTACTATAATATATTTAATATATAGAAAAAGGAGCTATCTTTAATATAGATTAGCTCCTTTTTCATATGTTATAAATTTAAATCGTCTACTTATAAATAATGTAGATTAATAAAATGGTTTAATTTCTGTATTTTGTGTGTTTTGTGTGTTTCGGTTAGGATTAAACCTTATAATATTTTAAAATAATTTAGTTAGATTGTAAATAGTTATTTTTTACCTTTTAGAAACTAACTAGCATTTTTCAACATCTGAATAATCTTTTCCAAATGTCTCCACTGTTACAGACTTCATAATTTGAGGAGTCTTAGGCTTGTCAGCTCTATCTGTCGCAGTTGTAGCTATTTCATTAACAACGTCCATTCCTTCTATTACTCTACCAAATGCAGCATATTGTCCATCTAAATGTGGAGAATTTTTATGCATTATGAAAAATTGTGATCCAGCTGAGTTTGGAGCCATAGTTCTAGCCATAGATAATACTCCAGCTTCATGCTTTAAGTTATTAGTGAATCCATTTCCTCTGAATTCTCCCTTTATAGAATATCCTGGTCCACCCATTCCATTTCCATTAGGGCATCCACCTTGTATCATAAATCCTTCTATTACTCTGTGGAACCCTACTCCGTTGTAGAATCCTTGGTTTACTAGTGTTACAAAGTTTTTAACTGTGTTAGGAGCTATATTGGGATATAATTCAGCTACTATTTTCTTTCCATTTTCCATTTCTATAGTTACTATTGGGTTTTTAGTTTCCATTTTTTTAATTCCTTTCTTCTTATCTTTATGTATTTTCTATTTATTATTATATACTAACTTTGAAATAATTCTCTACATATTTGAATTATAAAGTAATTATTTTTGTATAAGTAAAATAAGCTACTATATAATAGTAGCTTATTTTTCTTCTCCATCTAATTGTGGAGTATCTTGATATTTTATATCTAATAACTCTAATATTTGCTTAGCTCTTTCTTTTGTAGAGCCTTTAACTTCTACAAAGTTTACATTCTCAGCTTTTAAGAAACTTAATATAGCTTCATCTATTTTAAGAGCGATTTCTTCATCTTGCCATCTTACACCATCTTGCACATATCCAAACTCTCGTGGCACATATATTATAGTGTCATAGTTTTGTATATCTTCTATTGCTAGACAGTATAAATCTTTAAGTATTTGTATTTCTTTTTTACTTCTTTCCTTATTTCCTAACATAAATCTTCCATATATGTAAGGTACGAAAGTAGCATAGTCTGTTAGAGCATAATCAAATGTTGATAACTCATCTTCTATTCTCTTTTGCCCTAAGTATATTCCGTATTGTTCAGATATAGTCTCTATCATACCCTTATCTTTTAAATAATCAGTTGAGTATTCTAAAGCATATCCTACATTTAATCCTGCTATTTTCATTTCAACGTATAGGTGTTGTATTAGTGTAGTTTTACCACATCTAGGCCCACCTAAAACTGCTATTCTCTTAGTTGCCATTATTTATATCAACTCCATAATTTATATTCTTTTTAAGGAACTTTTATATTATACTAATATTTAGCAGTTTATTCAATGTTTTTGATACAATTCTATATATTTACATAGAAATGTTCATATTTTAATATTTACTCTAAAAAGAACTATTTTATATGTGCATAGAAAAATTCTTTCCTATTTCATATCCTTCATTGTATATTTTTTTACAAAATTCTTTTTCAAATCTTAATGTAGCATTTTTTTCAAAAGGTTTTTTAGGCTTTATTATAAAAATATTGTCTTTACCAAATTTATCGCTTATTTCTGCAGGTAGTTCATATTCTGTATGTGTATCTATTATTATTATTTTATCTAAGTCTTGTTCTACTAATGGCTGTATTAATGTATTATTAACTAATCCTCCATCAAGATTAAATCCATCATATAGCCCTTCACTTACATCTTTCATAAACTGCTGTCCTAGCGGTAAAGTTGCTTTTGGGTTACATGGTAATAAAGAACTATACTTAATACTTTCTAAAGCTTTAGACTTATCTACATCTTTTATATTCATTACCTTTTCATTTAGATTTTTATTTTTTATTTCTATATAATTAACATAAAAGTCTATTTCCGCTTCTTTACTTACTTCTAAAGTTTTTAATCCTTCTATCACATAAGAATTATCCACAGTATTATCTATTATTTTGATATCGTTTGCAGGATCTATTTCTATATTTGTCCACATATCCTCTAACTTTTCAACATTTCCTGTGAATATATAATATCCATTAATTGCTCCTATAGATGTTCCCGATATTGCACTAAAATCTAACCCTCTGTCATAAAGAGCCTTTATAACTCCTGCTTGATAAGCTCCTTTAGCTCCTCCTCCAGAAAGGCATAATCCTATTTTCATCTGTCTCATCTCCTATTTATATTTCATAAAATTTATTAAATGTCTTATATATACTATAATGATCTTTTACACTTCCTAATTCTCTTATAGAGTGCATTGCAAGTATTGGTGAACCTACATCAACAGATGGTATATCTATATGTGTTGATGAAATTGGCCCTATAGTACTTCCTCCTCTTTCATCTGATCTATTTACAAATTCTTGATACTTAACGTTAGCTTCTTTGCATATAGCTTTGTATATAGATATTGAGCTGGCATCACTTGTATATGCTTGATTTGCATTTATCTTTATAACTGGTCCTTTACCCATTACTGGTTTGTTTGTTGGGTCATGCTTTTCTCCTAAGTTTGGATGCACTGCATGTGCTAAATCAGCTGATATAATAAATGAAGAATATAATGCTGTAAAGAATTCTTCTCTTGATTTACCTAAAGATATACATATTCTTTCTAGTATGTTTAATAACATATTAGAATCTGCACCTTGTTTAGTAGAACTTCCTACTTCTTCATTATCAAATACAGCTACTAAATTTACACCATTTTTACCATTAGCATTTATAAGTGCATGTAAACTAGCATGTGCCATTGATAAATTATCTAATCTGCTTGTTGATATAAACTCCTCATTAGGACCCATTAAAGAACCTTTTTCATATTCATATAAGAATAAATCAAAGTCTAATATTTCTTCCTTATTTATACCTAGTGACTTACTTATTTCATTTATTAAGAAGTTATCTTTTTCTAAACTTTCGTTTATAAGACCTACTAAAGGTAACATATCCTTTTGTTTATTTAGTGCATATCCATCATTTACTCCTCTATTTAAATGAATAGCTATATTTGGTATGATACATATTGGTTTATTTATATTTACCATTTTTTCTACTGGATTTAATATACTTTCTCCCTTTAATACAACCCTTCCAGCTATGGCTAAAGGTCTATCTAACCAAGTATTTAATATTGGTCCACCATAGCATTCAGTATTTAATTTTAAGTATGTACCTTCAGAACACATTTCAGCATTTGGCTTTATTCTAAATGTAGGTGAGTCAGTATGAGAACCTACTATTCTAAATCCTTCTTTTTCTATGTTATTAGAGTTAACCTCAAAGGCTATTATAGCAGAAGAATTCTTTGTTACATAATACTTCCCATTTACTTCTATGTTCCATATATCATCTAATTTTAATTCTTTAAAGTTATTATCCTCTAAAAGCTTTATAGATGTTTCTACTGCTTGAAATGATGTTGGACTTTTATAAATAAAATCTATTAAATCTTTAGCAAATCTCTTTTGTTCCATTTTGTAGCCTCCCTAGTAAATGTAAATTAATGTATTTCTACATTATAAATATATTATAATACTAATTTTCCCAATCTTAAACAGAGTATTTTAATCTTTAAAATAAAGATTTACTATATTTATATTTGTCATTAACTTAGTGAGTTCTAATGTGTTATATAGTTAACCTAAGCTTTTTAAATATATTATTTAAATAAAAATAAAGGATATATAAATATATCCTTTATTTTTTATTTACTATAATACATCTAATGTTGTGTATTCTTTATTTATTTTTTTAATTCCTTGTTCTTTAAATGCTATTGTAACATCAGAGCCCATCATACCAACAACAGTACCTTCTCCAAATTTTGGATGATGTACCTTTGCTCCTAGCTTTATATCATCTATATCAGTTTCTTTTTTAGTATCTTTTATAGTCGCATTTACTTTTTTAGCAACTGTGGACTTATTCATAGTGTTCATATATTTTTGTTTGTACTTATCTAATACATTATAATTAGCCTTTGAGTAAGTTAATTCTTTTTCTACTTTGTTAAGCTTCTCTATACATTGTTCTGGTAATTCTTCCATAAATCTAGATGCTATTGATGGATTAGTTTTTCCATATAAAGTTCTTCTTTGAGTTAATGTCATATAAAGAACTTCTTTTGCTCTTGTTATACCAACATAGCAAAGTCTTCTTTCTTCTTCTATATCTGACTCACTCATTGACCTTACAGCTCTAGATATTGGGAATAATCCCTCTTCCATACCAATTAAGAATACAACAGGGAATTCTAGCCCTTTTGATGTGTGTATAGTCATTAATGATACTTTTTCTATCTCTTCATCTTCACTAGATTCAGATGAAAGTGCAACACCTGTTAAGAATGTTTGTAAATCTTTTTCTTCGCTACTTTGCTCAAATTCTAATGCTATAGATATAAACTCTTTTAGATTATCAATTCTATCTTGAGCTTCTTCACTTTTGTCCTTAGATAGCTCATCTATATATCCTGTAGTCTCTAATACTTTCTCTATAAGCTTACTTACAGGATATACTTCTTTTATAGTTCTAAGTGTTCCTACTGTATCAACAAATCCATTTATACTATTTTTAGCTTTTGTTGATATATCTGAATTTGTATCTATATCTATTAGTACAGAGTACATACTCTCTTGCTTTAAACTAGCTCTATCTTCTATTTTTTCTATAGTTCTAAGACCTATACCTCTTCTAGGTACGTTTATTATCCTCTTTAAAGATATATCATCTTGAGGATTTTGTATAACCCTTAAATATGCTAGTAAATCTTTTATTTCTTTTCTTTCATAGAATTTTGTTCCACCATATATATTATATGGTATTTGGCTTCTATTAAGTGCATCTTCTACTGGACGAGCCTGAGCATTAGCTCTATAAAGTACAGCAAAGTCCTTATAAGTTCTACCTTGCTCTCTTGCTATTTTAGCTATCATATCTGCAACAAAATCAGATTCATTTATTTCATTTTCAGATAGTTGTATCTTTATTAGCTCTCCTTCTTTTTTCTCACTCCAAAGTTTCTTTCTTTTTCTTTCTATATTATTAGATATAACAGTATTTGCTGCATCTAGTATAACTTGAGTAGATCTATAGTTTTGTTCTAGCTTAACAACATGAACATCATCATAGTCTCTTTCAAACTCAAGTATATTTCTTATATCCGCACCTCTCCATCCATATATACTTTGGTCATCATCTCCAACAACACATATATTTTGATGTTCCTTTGCTAATAATTTTATTAGTTCATATTGAGCTTTACTTGTATCTTGATACTCATCTACCATTATATATTTAAATCTACTTCTATAAAATTCTAAAACTTCTTCTTCAGATTTTAAAAGTTCTACTGTTTTATATATTAAATCATCAAAATCTAAAGCACTATTTCTTTTTAAACGATCTTGATATAGTGCATATACATCTGCAATCTTACTCATTCTATTATCATGTCTATGCATATCTTTAAATTGTGATGGGCTATACAGCTTATCTTTTGCCCCTGATATTGTACTTATTATTACCTTAGGTTCAAATACTTTATCACTTAAATTTAACTCTTTTAAACAGTCCTTTACTAAGGTAACTTGGTCAGCACTATCATATATAACAAAACTTCTATTGTATCCGATTCTATTTATATCTTTTCTTAGTATACGCACACAGCAAGAGTGGAAAGTACTTATCCACATTTCCTTTGTATCTGTTCCTAAAGTTTCCTCTACTCTCTCTCTCATTTCATTAGCAGCTTTATTTGTAAATGTTATTGCTAATATATTTGGGGCTTGTACACCTTTATCTTCTATAAGATGTGCTATTCTCGTTGTTAAAACTCTAGTTTTCCCTGACCCAGCTCCAGCTAGTATAAGTACCGGTCCTTCTGTTTTTTCTACAGCTTCTCTCTGGGCAGGATTTAATGTATCTAAATTCATAATTTTCCTCCTGTCGCTATTCCTATAACTATATTTTAATCTATAATAAATATTTATTCAAACTTTAAATCAGTCCTATATTTTGATAATCTCCATAATCTAATTATTCTAAAATGGATATTATAAAAATATAATTTATTTATTAAATGAAATTATACTATACCATACTTTATATTATTCTTGTATTTTATTTAAAATAAATAGGCTATCTAAAAATAATAATCCTTGCAATTTATACTTTCTTAAGTTACAAGTTATTATTTTAAATAGCCATTTTATATCTTATGTATTATTTTACTTCTAATTTTCCTTCTATTATATCCTCTGCTTTTTTGTTAACATAATCAATTATTTCTTTAGGTACATTTTTACCAGTACTTGGTGCTATCCCAACTGCCTCTTCTTTTAATCCATAAACTACAGCTTTTCCGCCTTCAAATTTTCCTTCTTTTATCTTTGATATTGTATCAAAAACACCAATATCAACTCTTTTCATAGCTGAAGTTATTACATTGTCAGGAGCTAAATTATTTTGGTCCATATCTACTCCTATAGCATACTTATCTTTTTCTTTAGCTGACTCTATCGCACCAGTTCCAACACCACCTGCAGCTGAGAATATTACATCTACTTTATTATTATACATTTGATTAGCTATAGACTTTCCTAAGCTAGCATCATCAAAGGAATTTGCATATTGAGATAAATACTCTACATCTTTATTTTCCGACTTTACCCCAGCTTTAAATCCCTCTTCAAATCTTGTTATATTTGGTATTTCCATACCACCTATAAATCCAACTTTATTAGTTTCACTCATCTTAGATGCTATTATACCTACTAAATATGCTGCCTCTCTTTCATCAAAAGTCATACATATCATATTGTCTGGTATTTCTTGTCCCTCTTCTTCATAATTATGATCAATTATGACAAACTGTCTATCTGGATAAAGTTTTGCTGCATTTAACATTGATTCTGCTGTTGTATATCCAACACCTATAATTACATCACGTTCTTGGTCTATAAAGGTTTCTATATTAGGTGCATAATCTGCATCTTGGTTTGACTCCAAGTATGAGCCATCTATACCTAGTTCTGATTTTGCCTTTTCTAATCCTTCTAATGATGATTGATTAAAGCTTTGGTCATTAGCCCCACCTTCTCCAAGCACTATTCCTACAGAAAATTTTTCTTCGTCACCTTTCATGTTTTTGCTACCTTCTTTTGAGTCATTACTACATCCAATCATGCTTAAAGACATAATCCCTACTATTGCTGTAAATATTAATCTCTTCTTTAACTTTAACATATACTAAATCTCCCCCTGATAAATTATGTTTACACATAAATTGTATTATATGTCTTTACACATGTAAACAATTTATGTTAAATAAAAAATTTACTTCGCTCATATCACTTATGGCTTCATGTATTTTTTAATATTTTTACATTTTCATACTAATTAATGTGTATTATCAATATGAATTATCTACATTTTTATTCTTAATATAAGATCATTACATAAAAAAATAAGCCCTTAAATGTAATAAGGGCTTTTTAAGCATAAAGCTTTAGATATAAAATTTATATTAAATTTAGGCTTAAGGCAAATTAATTTTAAGACTTATACATTACAAGTCTCTTTTTAATGCAAACTATCTTGCATAGCTTAATCTTATATACTTCATCTATTTAAAATATTTCTTAATATCATTTATATAAAATTTTAAACTTTTCACAATAAAAAAGCCTAATCCACAGGGATTAGACTTTATCTACATAAATAACTATATAAGTAGCTTAAAGACATTCTCCATCCCCGAAGAAATCATTTAATATTATTAGGCAGGTCTCCTGACTTAGCTTCATTTTACTCTTTCTCCTTCCCATAATCTAATATTACAGTGGTTTTAGAAATTTCATCAGCATCACAGTAGCGGGGGCTGTAGAGGATTTTAACCTCTTTCCCTATTAATCTTATATTAAGAACCTATAATATATACTTTTCTATATTAAATTATATTCGCTATATATTTTAATATTCCTTTTATTTTTCTAATTTCTTATTATCTTTTTTAAATACATGGAAACCACATCAGAAAACCTCTGGATGTCTTTAGTATATATGAAGTCTTTACCATATATAATTTTTTCTACTTCTAAATCTATTTCTTTTCCTGTAAATACTCCTAGTACCATTATTCCCTTTTGCCTAGCTTTTCTTACTTCTGATGCAGTATCTTTTGCTCCAATCATACCTTTATAAGACATTTCTCCTCTTATACTTCTTTCCCTGTCTTTACCTATCTTTATGTCATTCGGTCTTCCATCACTTAATACAATTAAGATTTTATTTTCTTCTTCTCTTTCTAATAATCCTTCACAAATAGATTTTATGGCTAGTCCATCTCTATTATTTCCAGCACAAAAATATTCAAATATGTTCTCATTATTGGTTATTTTATCTTCATAGTCTCTAAATCTTTTTAATATAGTGTAATCCATAAGGCTTGAGAATCCCATAACTCTATTTGGTATACCAGCCTTAGTTAAAGCTGTTGATATTATATATGCTTGTATCGCTACATTGGCTTGATTTCTAGTTTGAGACCCACTAGAATCTAAAAGTATATCTATTACATACCTACCTTTCTCATTTTCAATATCTTTGTAGAAAATTTTATTATTATTGCTTCTAGTTGCTCTCCATGCCCTATTTGCATATATAGTACCACTATCACAATAAACTCTACTTTTCTCATTTTCTTCTATTAATATTCTCAATAGAGTTTCCTTTAATTTTAATATATTCCTTTTATATATTTTTATGTTTTCTCTAAATTTACGAGTATTATTTTCTTTTTGTCTAGTTGCATATTTTATCTGAGCTATATTACTACATTCACTTCTTAATACTCCATCTGTAAAATGTACTCTACATCCCTCATGAACCCCTCTACAACATTTGCTTTCTATTTTTTTTAATTCTAAGTCACCTATATATGATTTCCCGTAGTAATGCTCTATTTTCTTATATATCTTATTTAAAGTTTCCTCATCAACATATAGTACATTGTTAGAACTATGTTTTGAGCCTTTAATATCAACTTCTCCTAAGCTTTCAATTAACATAGATGATGATATCTCGCTTATTTGATTTTCTATAGTTTTACTGTATTCATTATCATAAAGTTCTTCATACATAAAATCTGAAAATGTGTCAAAATCTATATTTGAATTTATTATTCTTTCATTTTCATAGTTTTCATTATCATATTTATTTGAAGTATCATTAAAATAATTTATATAAATTTCATCTATTCCCCTAAGTATTTCAACTATATTTTCATTAAGATTAATTTCATTTATTTTATTTACTATCCTTCTACTTAGTCCGTCTATAGTTGGATGTTTTCCCATCCTTTCTAAAACTAAAAAGTATTTTATTTTTTGTAGTATTTCTTCATTATGTATTTTACTAAAACCTGATAAAATATCTTTGTAAGCACTTAATCTTATATCTTCAATACCTGGTCTTTCCTTTATAATCTTTTCTTCAACTAACCTATCTAATGTTATATGCAATAAATCAGATATAACATCAATATCATATCCCATTTTAGCTCTACTTAATAAGTATCTTTTTACTAAGATCCAATCTATGTATTTATGCCTTCCTCCTGCCATCGTAGCAAAATACAAGGCGATATCTTTAGATGAATATTCATTTTTAGATATTTGAATATCATCATTATAATCTCCTGCTACAGTCCAAGATAGATTGCTAATTCTATTTTCAAATTCATAATTCCCATATACCCATTTCATAATTATTTCCTACTTTAATATGTATTTATTTTAGGAAATATATCTTTAGTTTCCCATTTATCTGGTATTCTAGTCTTTATAATATCTCCTACAATCTCTTTCTCATATACATCAAATGTTTTACTTGTTACTCCCATATTAACCGCTAAAGATGGTTTTAATCCTCTTCTGATAGCTTTTAGTGATCCTATTAATCCTCTCAAATCTACTGATTTACTAGATATTTCTCCATTTTGTGATTTTAATTGTAAGTCTAAGAATATACCTCCAAATTGGATTAATTTTTCTTCATCTGCATCCTCAAATTCTTTTTTTAATATTAGCATTAATTTTTCTTCTTCTACAGCAGGTATATCTATGACCATAAACCTAGAAACTAGTGCCTCATTTAATTCTTTTGTCCCTGCATATTCATAATTCATAGTTCCTATAAATCTCGTTGCATCATGAAGATTTATTCTTTCATATCCAGGTACATCTATTACTCTTCTATAATCTAACGCTGAATGTAGTACTGCAATTGCATCATTTTTAGCCATATTTATTTCATCAAATATACCAAATCCCCCATTTATAGCACATTCATATACTGAGCCTCTTCTTAACTTAACTTCATTATCTATAAATGTATCTGTACCTATTAAAGTTGTACTATCTGTATTTATATGGAACGATGTATTCCACTGAGGTCTTCCAAATAACTCTGATAAATTATCTGCTAGTAGATTTTTTCCTGTCGCCTTTGGGCCAGATAATAGTATGTTTTCTCCCTCTAATATAGCTGATATAGCCATATTCCATATATCTTTTCCATAAAAATACTTAGTCGAATCTGATATCCTATGTTTAAGATTCTCATCTATTTTATAGAATTCTTTAAACTTTATTGCATCATTTATTAATTTTTCGTCTACACCTTGGTTTAATAAACTTACTATTATACCCATAGTCAGTCCCCCTTGTCTTTGTTATATACTATAATATTAGCATATAATCTATAATCTGATATAATATTTTATCCTTACACTACCTTGTTAATTTATCTAAAATTTACTTAAATACCTTACGTTTAAATACTTTGACTGTTTTATGGATTTAAAATTACTTAATATCTAAATTATCTCAATTCTTTATTAGAACAAAATAAAATTTTATTAAAAAATAAGAGGCTTAGTATATAACCTAACCCCCTACTTATTTTTATTTATAATCCGTACTTACATAAAATATAGTCTACAAACTTTCCATTTTCATAGAATAATTCTCCATCAGCATATATATTACTACAACTTCTTATATCACATAACTTATCCCAATACAGTGATTATTTATTTTTGACTGCTGCCTCTAACATAAAATCCCCTATTACCATATAAATAATTCCTTCTATCTTTTCATAAAATAGCATATTTGAAGTGAATTTTTCATACCATAATTTGTGCTTATTGTCTTACCGTTTTTTACTTCTGCTAAATAATTTGCTAATAACTTATCTAATTTATTTAACCTTTTTAAATATCATAACAGTAAACTTATAAAATAAAAAAGAGATAGCCTTAAATAGCTATCTATACATATCTAATATTTTATAAAATAAAAAAAAGATTACGTGGCTACGTCTTACTCTCCCAGGAGGTCGCCCCCCAAGTACCATCAGCGCTAAAGAGCTTAACTTCTGTGTTCGGTATGGGAACAGGTGTATCCTCTTTGCTATAATAACCACATAATCTTTATCTTTTAGAGTTAATACTCTGAAAACTGTATATCATTTAGTTAATGATTTTTGGTCAAGTCCTCGACCTATTAGTATCGATAAGCTAAATACATTACTGCACTTACACCTTCGACCTATCAACCAGGTAGTCTTCCTGGGGTCTTACCCTTACGGTGGGAAATCTTATCTTGAAGTTGGCTTCGCGCTTAGATGCTTTCAGCGCTTATCCATTCCGTACATAGCTACCCAGCCATGCCCTTGGCAGAACAACTGGTACACCAGAGGTACGTCCATCCCGGTCCTCTCGTACTAAGGACAGGTCTCCTCAAATTTCCTACGCCTGCGACGGATAGGGACCGAACTGTCTCACGACGTTCTGAACCCAGCTCGCGTACCACTTTAATGGGCGAACAGCCCAACCCTTGGGACCTACTACAGCCCCAGGATGTGATGAGCCGACATCGAGGTGCCAAACCTCCCCGTCGATGTGGACTCTTGGGGGAGATAAGCCTGTTATCCCCAGGGTAGCTTTTATCCGTTGAGCGATGGCCCTTCCATGCGGAACCACCGGATCACTAAGTCCGACTTTCGTCCTTGCTCGACCTGTATGTCTTGCAATCAAGCTTCCTTTTGCCTTTACACTCTTCGCACGATTTCCGACCGTGCTGAGGAAACCTTTGAGCGCCTCCGTTACTTTTTGGGAGGCGACCGCCCCAGTCAAACTGCCCACCTGACGGTGTCCCAAGACCTGATTCAAGGCCTCTGGTTAGGATCCCAGTACTACAAGGGTGGTATCCCAAGGGTGACTCCACACAGACTGGCGTCCATGCTTCATAGTCTCCCACCTATCCTGTACATGTAGTACCAAGACCCAACGTCAAGCTACAGTAAAGCTCCATGGGGTCTTTCCGTCCTGTCGCAGGTACCCGGCATCTTCACCGGGATTACAATTTCACCGAGTCTATTGTTGAGACAGTGCCCAAATCGTTACGCCTTTCGTGCGGGTCGGAACTTACCCGACAAGGAATTTCGCTACCTTAGGACCGTTATAGTTACGGCCGCCGTTTACTGGGGCTTAAGTTCACTGCTTCGGATTACTCCTAACAGATCCCCTTAACCTTCCAGCACCGGGCAGGCGTCAGCTCCTATACATCGTCTTGCGACTTAGCAGAAACCTGTGTTTTTGGTAAACAGTCGCTTGGGCCTATTCTCTGCGGCCATCCAATGGATGGCACCCCTTATCCCTAAGTTACGGGGTCATTTTGCCGAGTTCCTTAACAATAGTTCTCTCGCTGGCCTTAGGATACTCTCCTCACCCACCTGTGTCGGTTTACGGTACGGGCACCTTTAACCTCGGTAGAGACTTTTCTCGACAGTGTGAAATCAGCTACTTCGCCCGAAAGGGCTCCCCATCGTACCCTAGCATTATCAAGACGGATTTGCCTATCTTGACTGCCTCAGTACTTAGCCACACATAACCAACAGTGTGGTTAGCTTATCCTACTGTGTCATCCCATTCCTCAAACGGTTATTGGTGGTACAGGAATATCAACCTGTTGTCCATCACCTACGCCTTTCGGCCTCGGCTTAGGTCCCGACTAACCCAGGGCGGACGAACCTTCCCCTGGAAACCTTGGGTTTACGGCCCGTGGGATTCTCACCCACGTCTCGCTACTCATGCCAACATTCTCACTCGTATACTGTCCACATGTCCTTACGGTCATGCTTCAGCCTGCATACGAAGCTCCCCTACCCATCATAAATGATGCCGTAGCTTCGGTAGTACGTTTTAGCCCCGGAAATTTTCGGCGCAGGATCACTCGACCAGTGAGCTATTACGCACTCTTTAAATGAGTGGCTGCTTCTAAGCCAACATCCTGGTTGTCTGTGCAATCCCACATCCTTTACCACTTAACGTACATTTAGGGACCTTAGCTGACGATCTGGGCTGTTGCCCTCTTGACTATGAATCTTATCACCCACAGTCTGACTCCTGAGCAAAAGAAGACGGCATTCGGAGTTTGATAGTCTTCGGTAAGTGCAATACCCCCTAGGACATTCAGTGCTCTACCTCCGTTTCTCTAAGCTCAAGGCTAGCCCTAAAGCTATTTCGGGGAGAACCAGCTATCTCCGGGCTCGATTGGAATTTCACCGCTATCCACAAGTCATCCCCGAGCTTTTCAACGCTCGTGGGTTCGGTCCTCCACGAAATTTTACTTTCGCTTCAACCTGCTCATGGATAGGTCGCCCGGTTTCGGGTCTACGTCAAGTAACTTAAATCGCCCATTTAAGACTCGCTTTCGCTACGGCTCCACACCTTAAGTGCTTAACCTTGCTACTTAACGTAACTCGTTGGCCCGTTCTACAAAAAGTACGCGGTCACACAAGTAATGTGCTCCCACAGCTTGTAAGTGCAGGGTTTCAGGTTCTATTTCACTCCCCTCCCGGGGTTCTTTTCACCTTTCCCTCACGGTACTATGCGCTATCGGTCACTAGGTAGTATTTAGGCTTGGAGGATGGTCCCTCCTGCTTCCCACAGGGTTTCACGTGTCCCGTGGTACTCTGGATCATATCTATCGAATTATCGTTTCAACTACGTGGCTGTTACACTTTATAGCGGAGCTTTCCAACTCTCTTCATCTACGATGACCTCGACCTTGATGATATGTCCGCAACCCCAACAAAGAAAACTTTGTTGGTTTGGCCTGTTCCGCGTTCGCTCGCCGCTACTTACGGAATCGATTTTTCTTTCTCTTCCTCCAGGTACTTAGATGTTTCAGTTCCCCGGGTTCCCCTCGCTAAGCTATGTATTCACTTAACGATACTTAGACATTACTCTAAGTGAGTTTCCTCATTCGGAAATCTTCGGATCAAAGTTTACGTGCAACTCCCCGAAGCTTATCGCAGCTTATCACGTCCTTCATCGGCTCCTAGTGCCAAGGCATCCGCCCTGCACCCTTAATAACTTGACCAGTTATTAAAGTTATTTTAAAGACTTTTCTTGTCTATTTATAAAAAATGATGTCATATCACTAAATGTTATACAGTTTTCAAAGTACTATCTTGAGGTTCTAATGAACTCTCAAAATTAAACAGTAGGCAATTCTCCTTAGAAAGGAGGTGATCCAGCCGCACCTTCCGATACGGCTACCTTGTTACGACTTCACCCCAGTTATTGATTTCACCTTCGACGGACGCTTCCAAAAGGTTAGCTATCCGGCTTCGGGCGCCCCCAACTTCCGTGGTGTGACGGGCGGTGTGTACAAGACCCGGGAACGCATTCACCGCAGCATTCTGATCTGCGATTACTAGTAACTCCAGCTTCATGTAGGCGAGTTTCAGCCTACAATCCGAACTGAGAATGGCTTTAAGGGATTAGCTCCACCTCACGGTTTGGCTGCCCTCTGTACCACCCATTGTAGCACGTGTGTAGCCCTAAGCATAAGGGGCATGATGATTTGACGTCATCCCCACCTTCCTCCAGGTTATCCCTGGCAGTCCCTCTAGAGTGCCCAACTTAATGATGGCAACTAAAGGCAAGGGTTGCGCTCGTTGCGGGACTTAACCCAACATCTCACGACACGAGCTGACGACAACCATGCACCACCTGTCACTTCTGTCCCCGAAGGGAAAGATGCGATTAGGCATCGGTCAAAAGGATGTCAAGCTTAGGTAAGGTTCTTCGCGTTGCTTCGAATTAAACCACATGCTCCGCTACTTGTGCGGGTCCCCGTCAATTCCTTTGAGTTTCACTCTTGCGAGCGTACTTCCCAGGCGGAGTACTTAATGCGTTAGCTGCGCCACCGAAGGGGGTAACCTCCGACAGCTAGTACTCATCGTTTACGGCGTGGACTACCAGGGTATCTAATCCTGTTTGCTCCCCACGCTTTCGTGCCTCAGCGTCAGTTACAGTCCAGAGAGCCGCCTTCGCAACTGGTATTCCTCCTAATATCTACGCATTTCACCGCTACACTAGGAATTCTACTCTCCTCTCCTGCACTCAAGTCTTACAGTTTCAAGAGCTTACTACGGTTGAGCCGTAGCCTTTCACTCCTGACTTGAAAGACCGCCTACGCACCCTTTACGCCCAGTAATTCCGGATAACGCTAGCCCCCTACGTATTACCGCGGCTGCTGGCACGTAGTTAGCCGGGGCTTCCTCCTCAAGTACCGTCATTATCTTCCTTGAGGACAGAGCTTTACGACCCGAAGGCCTTCATCGCTCACGCGGCGTTGCTGCATCAGGCTTTCGCCCATTGTGCAATATTCCCCACTGCTGCCTCCCGTAGGAGTTTGGACCGTGTCTCAGTTCCAATGTGGCCGATCACCCTCTCAGGTCGGCTACTGATCGTCGCCTTGGTAAGCCGTTACCTTACCAACTAGCTAATCAGACGCGGGTCCATCCTGTACCGCAAAAACTTTGATAAGAAAGCCATGCGACTCTCCCATATTATCTCGTATTAGCATACCTTTCGGTATGTTATCCGTGTGTACAGGGCAGGTTACCCACGCGTTACTCACCCGTCCGCCGCTCTTTACCGAAGTAAATCGCTCGACTTGCATGTGTTAGGCACGCCGCCAGCGTTCATCCTGAGCCAGGATCAAACTCTCAAATAAAAGTTGTTACCTGCTCAGACTATCATTATCTGAATATCTGGCTTGGTTTGTTTTCGATTCTTTTAAGAATCAGTTATATAAATTAACCTACTGTTTAATTTTCAAAGTTCATTTTCTCGACTTACTTATCTTACCAGGTTATTAACCTTTAGTCAAGAATTTCTTTCGTTTTATTTTTCGTCCGTATCTCTTGGACAAGTAATACTTTATCATCTTTCTAACTATTAGTCAATATATTTTTTAAATTTATTTGTATAGGATTTTACTAACATTATTAACAGTGTTAGATTAAGTAAAACTCTTTCAATCCATTTTTTATCCACATTATCAACTAATTTATTAACTTTTTTAAAATTTTATCTAAGTCAAAATAAACAATAAAAAGTTTACTTTAATTAAGCAATGCATCAGCAAAGCGCTATGTCATAACGCCTTATCCCATTACATAAAAAAGCATAGATTAATCTATGCTATTATATTACTTATTATTAAATAAATGTATTTATACTTTCTTAATTTATATATTTGTAAAATATTTTATTTAAAAATATAGAGTTAATATATGAAGTAATCCCAAACCCAATTACCATATAAAAAAATAATATATATCCAAAATAATCAACTAATAAAAACGTCAATACTATACATAATAAATTCATCGTCAACATTATTATTGTATAAGGTAGATTATGTATTGATATAAGAATAGAATTTACTATGGTATTTTTTATAGTGTTATTAAATTTAGATATAATAGGAAATACATATGTAAAGTTAAATAAATATATTATTCCTACTATCGTAGATATAAGCTTTAACATTATCCCCAAAGTTTTATCAGATATTAAATTAGATATGTGAAAATCTAGTAATAATACACTTCCAACTACTATCATTAATATCCATACTACAGTGCTAATTTTAAAATTCTCTTTAAATCTTTTTATAAACTCTTTAGTAACATTTACATCTTCATTTTTAACCTTTTTTAAAGTTACAGAATATGTCGCTGTTAAAGATGCTCCTATTGTTATAACTGGTATACTAAAAACTATGAATAAAAAATTTAACACTACTATATCTGTTATATTATCTAACGTTTCCCAAAACTTGCCATCATATCTAAATAAATTATCCATAAAAAATCCTTTCTATTAGTTGTAATCATTACTTAAAATTATTCTTATTTTCCAAATTTATTTATCTAATTTAGAAGTTGATTGTCTTACAAGCAATTTTCCTTCAAAGATTTTATGTTGATTTTTACTTTTCTTATTAATTAAGTCAAATAATATCTTAGTGGTCTCCTTTGCCATTTCCTCAATAGGTTGGCGTATTGTTGTTATAGATG
The DNA here is from genome assembly GCF_900002575.1 of Romboutsia hominis. Taxonomy (NCBI): domain Bacteria; kingdom Bacillati; phylum Bacillota; class Clostridia; order Peptostreptococcales; family Peptostreptococcaceae; genus Romboutsia; species Romboutsia hominis. The sequence continues at coordinate 2,650,751 of NZ_LN650648.1, forward strand.
GATTATAATAATATGTAATATCTAATCCATCAAATCCTACAACAGAGTAATCTTCTGGTATCCTTTTTCCAGACTCTAGTATAGCTTTACATGCTCCAATAGCCATACTATCAGAAATTGCATAAATAGCAGTAAATTCTTCTTTAGAGTTTATAAGCTCTTTAGTTAGATTATATCCATTCTCCATACTATATGAATTAGGGCTATCCCAGGTATATCTAATTAAATTTTCATTTATTGGAATATTTCTACTTCTTAAAGACTTTCTGTATCCTTCTAAACGTAAATTACTTATACTCATATCTGTACTATATGATGCTAGAATTGCAATTTTTTTATGTCCATTATCACATAAAAAGTCTACTATCTTTTTACTTTCATATACGTCATCAACCGATACTGATGAATATAAATTCTTATCTACATTATCTGTTATAGCTATTGTACTTAGTACAAATGGTATTTTTATTTCTTGTAACTTATCCTCTTGGTGTGAAAAAGATCCACCTAAAAATACTATTCCTTTTAATCTTTTTTCTTTTATAAGCTCTAAAGCTACCTCGACCTCATCTTGACTAGAGTCTACTCTATGTAATATAAATGTATATTTTCTATTTTGTATTTCTTCTTCAAATACTTTTATCATATTTTGAAAAAATGGGTTATCTATACCTTTTATTAATACTCCTATAGTTTTCGTATCTGAAAGTTTTAAATTTCTGGCACTATTATTAGGAATAAAGTTACTTTCTTTTATTACTTCCATAATCATTCGTCTAGTTTCTTCATTTATATCTGGATGATTATTGATAGCCCTTGATACCGTACTTACTCCTACGCCACATTTTTTTGCTATATCTTTAATTGTGATTGCCTTCATATCAACGGCTTCCTTTCAATTTAATATTTTAATGCATTAACACATCACATAATATATTTCAAAATTATTTTCTTCCATATAGCTTTGTTAACATCCTTATTTTTTTTATTAAATTTTTAGAGAAACAATTTGGATTCATTCTCCATTTCCAGTTATCCCCTAATGTAGATGGTATATTTATTCTAGCTTCATTACCTAATCCTAAATAGTCCTGAACGGGTATTATACAAGTATTAGCTACACTTCTCATAGCTAAGCATATAAAATCCCAATGTATCTCATTTCCCCTAGTATATTTATTATTCATATAATTAACACACATTCTTTTATCTTGCGGATTAATTTTCTCATACCACCCTTTAATTGTACTATTATCATGAGTTCCTGTATATACTATACAATTTTTGTCATAATTATGAGGTAAATAATCACTTTCTTCCCTTGAATCAAAAGCAAACTGTAGTATTTTCATACCTGGGTATCCTGTATCTTTTAAAAGCTGTTTAACACTTTCTGTTAAAAAACCTAGATCTTCTGCTATTATTTCTACATCTCCTAGCTTTTCTTTTATATATTTAAATAAATCTAAACCTGGACCTTTTTTCCACGATCCATTTATGGCCGTTTTTTCTCCATATGGTATAGAATAATACTCATCAAAACCTCTAAAATGATCTATCCTTACAACATCATATAATTTATGAGAATACTCTATTCTTTTAATCCACCACTCATACTCTGTATATTTATGATATTCCCAATAATACAGTGGATTTCCCCATAATTGGCCTGTTTCAGAAAAACCATCTGGAGGACAACCCGCTACAGCTGTAGGAATACAATCCTTATCTAATTGAAACAACTCTGGATTAGCCCATGTATCAGAGCTATCTAAAGCTACATATATAGGTATATCTCCTATTATTGATATTCCTTTTTCATTTGCATAAGCTTTAAGTTTACTCCATTGTTTAGTGAATAGATATTGTTGATACTTATAAAATGTAATATCATCTTTTAGATTTTCTTCATATTTCAATATAGCTTCTTCTTTTCTTGATCTAATATCATCATCCCACTCTATCCATGACTTTGAGCTAAAAGAATCTTTTATAGACATATATAGCGCATAATCGTGTAACCACCACTTATTTATTTCACAGTATTCTTTAAATATTTTATTTTTACTTATGTTACTTCTTTCATAAGCCTTTTTTAAAATTTTAAATCTTGATAAATATATTTTTTCATAATCTATATATTCATTGTTACTTCCCCAGTCATAACTATTACATTCTTCTTCAGATAAAAGCCCTTCTTTAACCAATTCATCTAAATCTATAAAGTATGGGTTTCCTGCAAAAGTTGAGAATGATTGGTAAGGAGAATCACCATACCCTGTAGGTCCTAGAGGCAGTATTTGCCATAGACTCTGACCTGCTTTTTCTAATATATCTACAAAATCATAAGCTTCTTTTGAAAAACTACCTATTCCATATTTTGAGGGTAAACTTGAAATAGGTAGCAACATTCCACTTCTTCTCATAATCTCTCTCCTCTACCCCTTATATTATCCTTTAACAGCACCAGCAACTACTCCTTCTATTATGTGCTTTTGACATATTAAATAGAAAATTATAATAGGAATGATTGCTAATACTAACATAGCCATCATCGCACCCATATCTCTATTTCCATTAGAACCTACTAACATTTGAATTACTACTGGTATAGTTTTGTATTTTGTAGATAAACCTATAACTAAATAAGGTAGTAAGTAGTCATTCCATATCCACATAGCATTTAGTATGGCAACAGTGATTGCAGTTGGTTTTAAAATAGGAAGCACTATGTAAAAATAAGTTTGTAAAGGATTACATCCATCTATCATAGCAGCTTCTTCTATTTCTAGTGGAATTGATTTTATAAAACCACTAAACATAAATATCGATAATCCTGATCCAAATCCTAAATATAACGCTACCATACCTAACGGATTTGCTAGGTGTAAAGTATCAGCTAACTTTACCATCGGGAACATTACCATCTGAAAAGGTACTATCATAGAAAATACAAATAAGTAATACAACACACTTGTAAATTTACTCTTTACTCTTGTAATGTAATATGCTGTCATAGAAGTAAAAAGTAAAATTACTACTACTGACATTATTGTAATAAAAAATGACCATCCAATAGCACTTAAAAACCCTGTTTTCTGTAAACCATTAATATAATTTGTGATACCTACAAATGTTTCTGCCGTAGGTAAGGAAAAAGGATTGTCACTTATAAAGAATTTTCCCTTAAATGAATTTACAACTATAAATATAATCGGTGCTAAAAATACTACTACTAATGCACAAAGTATGATAAATACTATATTGTCTCCTACATTCTTTTTTCTAGCCATTGTGTTTTGCATTACTGTTCAACCTCCTTCTTTCTAGTGAAGTATAATTGAGAAAGAGCTATTACCGCTACTATAACAAAGAATATAACTGCCTTAGCTTGACCAACACCCTCATAATTATTTCTTCCATAGAATGTATTAACTATATTAAGAGCTAGCATTTCTGTTTTATGCATTGGGGCTCCATTAGTTAATGCTAAGTTTTGGTCAAATAACTTAAAGCTATTTGATAAAGTTAAAAAAGTACAAATTGTAATAGATGGCATTACCATTGGTATAGTTACATTTTTTAGTGTCTGCCATTTTGTTGCTCCATCAATTTTTGCTGACTCTATTAATTCATTAGGCACACTTTGAAGCCCAGCTATATAAATAATCATCATATACCCTATCATTTGCCAATTCATAAGTATAATTAATCCTATAAAGCCATACTTTTGATTAGCAACAAGAGTCGTTCCATAATTAGCTAAAAATGAATTTATCATAGACTGCCAAGTATACCCAAGAACTATCCCACCTATTAAGTTTGGCATGAAAAATACAGTTCTGAAAAAGTTTGTCCCTCTTATCTTTTTTGTTAAAAAATAAGCAAGGGTAAATGCAAGTATGTTAACTGTTATAATAGATATAATTGTAAATATCGTAGTAAATCCAAAAGCCTCAACAAACCCTTGACCTGCTGAAAAAGCCTTTTTATAGTTTTCTATTCCCACAAATGTTGCATCACTTATTGTAATAAACTCACAAAAAGATAAATATAAACCTGTTATAAAAGGAATTATAAATGCAATAGAAAATGCAATCAGAGTTGGAATTAGGAATATCGGAAAGTATTTTTTTAGTGCTTTTTGCATAATGTTCCCCCTAATATTAATAATTTTAAACTTCTTATAACAAATTAGTTTAAAGAAAAAGCTTAAACCATAAACAAGCATTTCTCTCATCAAATAAATAGGATTTATCCTAAATTATATTAACGATATTATACTGTTATCTATGGCTAAGCCCTTTCACTTACAAATCAAATTAATTCAAAATTTATTTAGATGCTTCTTTTTCACTTGCCCATTCTTCAACTACTAATTTCTTAACATCTTCCCACTTCATATTTCCATTACAATACTCAAGTAATGCTGCACCAAAATCATCTTTAAATGTTTGGCTAGGGAAAGAAGTAAAGTTCCAGTCTACATTGTATAAATCTTTATTTCCTAAATATCTTAAAACTTCTTTAGCTAATGGATCTTGAGGTGTTTCTGAATCTTTGAAAGTATTAAATGGAGCTATGAAACCTAATTCATTTGTTACATGATTTTTACCTGTATCAGAAGTGAATAACCATTCAACAAACTCAATTGATGCTTTTTGATCTGCTTCTGAAGCTTTACTATTTATAGAGAAGAAATTTTCTGTTCCTATACAAAGTCCTTGTTTTTCTTCGCCTTCAATACCTGTATATATCGGCATAAATTTAACATTTTCTGCTTTAACAGTATTTCCTTCAACTTCTGCTATTTGACTCCATCCCCAGTTACCATTTTGAACCATTGCAGCTTTTCCAAGTGCAAATTCAGCCATTGAGTCTGAAACTGTCTTGCTACCTAATAATGTAGGTTCACAAGTTGAGTTATTTATGTATAGGTCAAATATATTTTTAAAGTTATCTGAATAAGTAAAATCTATTTTGTCTAAGTTAGATACTCCCTTATCTTTATATTCATAATAAACAGGAAGATTTGCTAAATGAGTCTGCCATCTCCAATCTTCACCAGGAGTTAGTGATGTAGAAGCAAATACTCCATCTATTCCTAATTGATCTTTTTTAGATTGCATATCTTCTGAAACTTCTTTTAATTTTGTAAAATTATTTATTTCATCTATTGATTTAGCTTTTGCACCATCTAATGCAAAGTATTTATCCATTATTTCTTGGTTGTATATTATACCATACCCTTCCTCAACATAAGGTATACCGTACACTCCATCCCCATCTTTTATAGCCATATCTTGATTTAATAATTTACTATAAAGATTTGTATCTTTTAAATCAGCACAATACTCTTTCCATGATTCATATCCTACTGGACCATTTATTTGGAATAATGTAGGAGCATCTTTTTTAGCTATTTCTGACTTTAATGTTTGTTCATAAGTTCCACTTGCAGCTGTAACTACTTTTACTTTTACACCAGTTTCTTTTTCATAATCCTCAGCAATTTTCTTCCATTGTGATTCTGATTCTGGCTTGAAGTTTAGGTAATATACTGACCCCTTACCATCTTCCTTAGCTGTACTATCATCAGAGGATGAAGAACATCCTGTTAGTGCTGCTGTTGTTAAAACTGCAGATAAAGCAATTGTTACAAACTTTTTCAATTTAATCATAGTAAATCCCCCTTTTTTAATTTTCATCCCTTTGAAGCCTTACTGGTAACGTTACCGAAAACGTTACTGATATCGGTTTCCTGACCCTTTACTTAAATATTATCATCTACAATTCTCAAAATCAAGAAATTATTCTTTTATACTTTGTCCTTTATTGTGATCATATGCTGTTTTATAATTGACTTTTCTACTGTAACTTCCAAATATCTTTATTATACTGATTTATAGTTCTATCTGAAGAAAAATAACCTGCTTTACTTATATTAACTAGCATTCTTTTTGCCCACTTATTTCTATTTTCATATTCTTTAAAGACTTCCTCTTTCTTTTTGCAATACTCATTAAAATCTAATAAAGCCATAAACCAATCTTTCCTTATTATTTCTTTATATAGCCTAATAAGATTTTCTTCACATCCAATGTGCATTAACTCTTCACTAACAATAAAATCTACTATTTCTTTTATATTTTTATCCTTTATATAAATATCAAGAGGGTCATAATCTCCATTTTCATAGTGTTTAATTACATTATCACTCTTCTCCCCAAATATAAATATATTATCATCTCCAACAAGTTCATGTATTTCTACATTAGCTCCATCTTCTGTACCTAGCGTTAATGCTCCATTTAGCATAAATTTCATATTACCAGTTCCACTTGCTTCCTTTGAAGCTAATGAAATCTGTTCTGATATATCGCATGCCGGTATTAGTTTTTCTGCAATAGTAACATTATAATTTTCAACCATTACAACTTTTAAATATTTACTAACTTCTTCATTATTATTTACAAGTTCTTGTAAACATAATATTAAATGTATTATATCTTTTGCAATAGTATATGCTGGGGCAGCTTTTGCTCCAAATATAACTGTAATAGGAGTTTTTGGTGTATTCCCTTGTTTAATTTGCAAATACTTATAAATTACATATAATGCATTCATTTGTTGCCTTTTATATTCATGTAACCTTTTTATTTGTATATCAAAAATAGAATTTTCATCTATATCTATATTTTGAGTCTTTTTAAGATAATTTTTTAATTCAACTTTATTAGAATGTTTTATATCTAATAACTTTTGAAGTACTTTTTCATCATTTATATATTTTATCAAGTCTTGCAATTTTTCTGCCTCAGCTTTAAATTCATCCCCTATCAATTCTTCTATAAACTCTGTTAATAGTGGATTACAATGAATAAGCCATCTTCTAAATGTTATTCCATTCGTTTTATTATTAAACTTTTCAGGATAAATTTTATAAAAATTATTTAATTCATTATTTTTTAATATATTAGTATGAAGTGACGCTACTCCATTTACGCTAAAACTATAGTGTATATCTATATGAGCCATATTTACATTATCATTTTTATCTATAATGTACACAGACTCATCTTCATAAATTTCTCTAACTCTATCATCTAACTCATTTATTATAGGTATAAGTTGTGGAACAACCTTTTCTAAATATTTAATAGGCCATTTTTCTAAAGCTTCAGCTAAAATTGTGTGGTTAGTATATGCACATGTTTTAGTTACAATTTTTATAGACTCATCTAATTCTATTCCTCTTTCAACTAATAAACGTATAAGTTCTGGTATAATCAAAGTCGGATGAGTATCGTTTATCTGTATTACTGCATATTCATCTAAGTCATGTAAGTTGCTTCCTTTTGCCATACACTCATCTAATATATATCTAGCACCATTACTTACCATGAAGTATTGTTGATAAATTCGAAGAAGACGACCTTCTTCATCACTATCATCAGGATATAAGAATAAAGTAAGATTCTTTTCGATATTATCTTTATCAAAATCTATACCACCTTTTACTATGCTTTCATCAATCGTTTCTATATCAAATAAATGAAGTTTATTAGTTTGATTATTATATCCTGTAACATTAATATCATAAAGTATAGATTTTAAAGTAAATTCCCCAAAATTAATATCATAAGTCGTACTGGTTTTATTCAACCACCCGACCTTATCAATCCATTCATTTTTTTCTTCTGTTTGTAAGTTATTATTGAATACTTGTTTAAATAAACCAAAATGATAATTTAAACCAATACCATCTCCTGGAATCCCCAAAGTTGCTATAGAATCTAGAAAACATGCTGATAATCTACCAAGACCACCATTTCCTAAAGATGGCTCAGGCTCTATCTCTTCTATCTCAGATATATTTTTTCCATGCTTTAATAAGATTTCTTTTACTTGATCATATATACCTAAATTTATCAAATTACTAGATAATAATTTTCCTATCAAGAATTCTGCTGATATATAATATAATTTCTTTTTGCCTTGATTTTTGATTACTTTTTTCTCGCTAAGCTCTTGAACTAATTCTAGTAATGCAAAATAAATTTCCTCATTTGAACAATCAGATATGTCTTTATTAGTTTTTAATTTTAGGCCTTCTGATAAATTCACCTACAATCCCCCTTTTTATTGACTAAATATTTTATTTAGCAATTTTGGAAACGTTATCGGAATCGTTTCCAAAATTGCTAAAATTTTTACTCTTAAGGTAATTGTAGTTTATTAAACTTTTTTTCACAACATATTTTTTTAATTTGCATTTTTTTTATAAATTTATTCCAATATTAAATACTTAAAATTTTTATATTTTTGAACGCAAAAAAAGATTACGTGGCTACGTCTTACTCTCCCAGGAGGTCGCCCTCCAAGTACCATCAGCGCTAAAGAGCTTAACTTCTGTGTTCGGTATGGGAACAGGTGTATCCTCTTTGCTATAATAACCACATAATCTTTATCTTTTAGAGTTAATACTCTGAAAACTGTATATCATCTAGAGTTAATCATTTTATTCTTAGCAACCGAAATCTTCCTTATTAAAATTTTAATAATGATTTGGTTGGCGATATAAACCTTTAGGTTTATTTTGGTCAAGTCCTCGACCTATTAGTATCGATACGCTAAATACATTACTGCACTTACACCTTCGACCTATCAACCAGGTAGTCTTCCTGGGGTCTTACCCTTACGGTGGGAAATCTTATCTTGAAGTTGGCTTCGCGCTTAGATGCTTTCAGCGCTTATCCATTCCGTACATAGCTACCCAGCCATGCCCTTGGCAGAACAACTGGTACACCAGAGGTACGTCCATCCCGGTCCTCTCGTACTAAGGACAGGTCTCCTCAAATTTCCTACGCCTGCGACGGATAGGGACCGAACTGTCTCACGACGTTCTGAACCCAGCTCGCGTACCACTTTAATGGGCGAACAGCCCAACCCTTGGGACCTACTACAGCCCCAGGATGTGATGAGCCGACATCGAGGTGCCAAACCTCCCCGTCGATGTGGACTCTTGGGGGAGATAAGCCTGTTATCCCCAGGGTAGCTTTTATCCGTTGAGCGATGGCCCTTCCATGCGGAACCACCGGATCACTAAGTCCGACTTTCGTCCTTGCTCGACCTGTATGTCTTGCAATCAAGCTTCCTTTTGCCTTTACACTCTTCGCACGATTTCCGACCGTGCTGAGGAAACCTTTGAGCGCCTCCGTTACTTTTTGGGAGGCGACCGCCCCAGTCAAACTGCCCACCTGACGGTGTCCCAAGACCTGATTCAAGGCCTCTGGTTAGGATCCCAGTACTACAAGGGTGGTATCCCAAGGGTGACTCCACACAGACTGGCGTCCATGCTTCATAGTCTCCCACCTATCCTGTACATGTAGTACCAAGACCCAACGTCAAGCTACAGTAAAGCTCCATGGGGTCTTTCCGTCCTGTCGCAGGTACCCGGCATCTTCACCGGGATTACAATTTCACCGAGTCTATTGTTGAGACAGTGCCCAAATCGTTACGCCTTTCGTGCGGGTCGGAACTTACCCGACAAGGAATTTCGCTACCTTAGGACCGTTATAGTTACGGCCGCCGTTTACTGGGGCTTAAGTTCACTGCTTCGGATTACTCCTAACAGATCCCCTTAACCTTCCAGCACCGGGCAGGCGTCAGCTCCTATACATCGTCTTGCGACTTAGCAGAAACCTGTGTTTTTGGTAAACAGTCGCTTGGGCCTATTCTCTGCGGCCATCCAAAGGATGGCACCCCTTATCCCTAAGTTACGGGGTCATTTTGCCGAGTTCCTTAACAATAGTTCTCTCGCTGGCCTTAGGATACTCTCCTCACCCACCTGTGTCGGTTTACGGTACGGGCACCTTTAACCTCGGTAGAGACTTTTCTCGACAGTGTGAAATCAGCTACTTCGCCCAAAAGGGCTCCCCATCGTACCCTAGCATTATCAAGACGGATTTGCCTATCTTGACTGCCTCAGTACTTAGCCACACATAACCAACAGTGTGGTTAGCTTATCCTACTGTGTCATCCCATTCCTCAAACGGTTATTGGTGGTACAGGAATATCAACCTGTTGTCCATCACCTACGCCTTTCGGCCTCGGCTTAGGTCCCGACTAACCCAGGGCGGACGAACCTTCCCCTGGAAACCTTGGGTTTACGGCCCGTGGGATTCTCACCCACGTCTCGCTACTCATGCCAACATTCTCACTCGTATACTGTCCACATGTCCTTACGGTCATGCTTCAGCCTGCATACGAAGCTCCCCTACCCATCATAAATGATGCCGTAGCTTCGGTAGTACGTTTTAGCCCCGGAAATTTTCGGCGCAGGATCACTCGACCAGTGAGCTATTACGCACTCTTTAAATGAGTGGCTGCTTCTAAGCCAACATCCTGGTTGTCTGTGCAATCCCACATCCTTTACCACTTAACGTACATTTAGGGACCTTAGCTGACGATCTGGGCTGTTGCCCTCTTGACTATGAATCTTATCACCCACAGTCTGACTCCTGAGCAAAAGAAGACGGCATTCGGAGTTTGATAGTCTTCGGTAAGTGCAATACCCCCTAGGACATTCAGTGCTCTACCTCCGTTTCTCTAAGCTCAAGGCTAGCCCTAAAGCTATTTCGGGGAGAACCAGCTATCTCCGGGCTCGATTGGAATTTCACCGCTATCCACAAGTCATCCCCGAGCTTTTCAACGCTCGTGGGTTCGGTCCTCCACGAAATTTTACTTTCGCTTCAACCTGCTCATGGATAGGTCGCCCGGTTTCGGGTCTACGTCAAGTAACTTAAATCGCCCATTTAAGACTCGCTTTCGCTACGGCTCCACACCTTAAGTGCTTAACCTTGCTACTTAACGTAACTCGTTGGCCCGTTCTACAAAAAGTACGCGGTCACACAAGAAATGTGCTCCCACAGCTTGTAAGTGCAGGGTTTCAGGTTCTATTTCACTCCCCTCCCGGGGTTCTTTTCACCTTTCCCTCACGGTACTATGCGCTATCGGTCACTAGGTAGTATTTAGGCTTGGAGGATGGTCCCTCCTGCTTCCCACAGGGTTTCACGTGTCCCGTGGTACTCTGGATCATATCTATCGAATTATCGTTTCAACTACGTGGCTGTTACACTTTATAGCGGAGCTTTCCAACTCTCTTCATCTACGATGACCTCGACTTTTAGGATATGTCCGCAACCCCAACAAAGAAAACTTTGTTGGTTTGGCCTGTTCCGCGTTCGCTCGCCGCTACTTACGGAATCGATTTTTCTTTCTCTTCCTCCAGGTACTTAGATGTTTCAGTTCCCCGGGTTCCCCTCGCTAAGCTATGAATTCACTTAACGATACTTAGACATTACTCTAAGTGAGTTTCCTCATTCGGAAATCTTCGGATCAAAGTTTACGTGCAACTCCCCGAAGCTTATCGCAGCTTATCACGTCCTTCATCGGCTCCTAGTGCCAAGGCATCCGCCCTGCACCCTTAATAACTTGACCAGTTATTAAAAGTTATTTTAAAGACTTTTCTTGTCTATTTATAAAAAAATGATGTCATATCACTAAATGTTATACAGTTTTCAAAGTACTAAAATGCTTCGCATATCGCCAACGGTCACTCCCATTCGGTCGTGCTACGTTGCTCAAATTAATGAGTCTGCGCCACGCGCATTTTTTTGAGATTTTCATTTATTCAATGAACTCTCAAAATTAAACAGTAGGCAATTCTCCTTAGAAAGGAGGTGATCCAGCCGCACCTTCCGATACGGCTACCTTGTTACGACTTCACCCCAGTTATTGATTTCACCTTCGACGGACGCTTCCAAAAGGTTAGCTATCCGGCTTCGGGCGCCCCCAACTTCCGTGGTGTGACGGGCGGTGTGTACAAGACCCGGGAACGCATTCACCGCAGCATTCTGATCTGCGATTACTAGTAACTCCAGCTTCATGTAGGCGAGTTTCAGCCTACAATCCGAACTGAGAATGGCTTTAAGGGATTAGCTCCACCTCACGGTTTGGCTGCCCTCTGTACCACCCATTGTAGCACGTGTGTAGCCCTAAGCATAAGGGGCATGATGATTTGACGTCATCCCCACCTTCCTCCAGGTTATCCCTGGCAGTCCCTCTAGAGTGCCCAACTTAATGCTGGCAACTAAAGGCAAGGGTTGCGCTCGTTGCGGGACTTAACCCAACATCTCACGACACGAGCTGACGACAACCATGCACCACCTGTCACTTCTGTCCCCGAAGGGAAAGATGCGATTAGGCATCGGTCAAAAGGATGTCAAGCTTAGGTAAGGTTCTTCGCGTTGCTTCGAATTAAACCACATGCTCCGCTACTTGTGCGGGTCCCCGTCAATTCCTTTGAGTTTCACTCTTGCGAGCGTACTTCCCAGGCGGAGTACTTAATGCGTTAGCTGCGCCACCGAAGGGGGTAACCTCCGACAGCTAGTACTCATCGTTTACGGCGTGGACTACCAGGGTATCTAATCCTGTTTGCTCCCCACGCTTTCGTGCCTCAGCGTCAGTTACAGTCCAGAGAGCCGCCTTCGCAACTGGTATTCCTCCTAATATCTACGCATTTCACCGCTACACTAGGAATTCTACTCTCCTCTCCTGCACTCAAGTCTTACAGTTTCAAGAGCTTACTACGGTTGAGCCGTAGCCTTTCACTCCTGACTTGAAAGACCGCCTACGCACCCTTTACGCCCAGTAATTCCGGATAACGCTAGCCCCCTACGTATTACCGCGGCTGCTGGCACGTAGTTAGCCGGGGCTTCCTCCTCAAGTACCGTCATTATCTTCCTTGAGGACAGAGCTTTACGACCCGAAGGCCTTCATCGCTCACGCGGCGTTGCTGCATCAGGCTTTCGCCCATTGTGCAATATTCCCCACTGCTGCCTCCCGTAGGAGTTTGGACCGTGTCTCAGTTCCAATGTGGCCGATCACCCTCTCAGGTCGGCTACTGATCGTCGCCTTGGTAAGCCGTTACCTTACCAACTAGCTAATCAGACGCGGGTCCATCCTGTACCGCAAAAGCTTTGATGTTTTTACCATGCGCTAAAAACATGTTATCTCGTATTAGCATACCTTTCGGTATGTTATCCGTGTGTACAGGGCAGGTTACCCACGCGTTACTCACCCGTCCGCCGCTCTTTACCGAAGTAAATCGCTCGACTTGCATGTGTTAGGCACGCCGCCAGCGTTCATCCTGAGCCAGGATCAAACTCTCAAATATAAGTTTTCCTGCTCAGACTATCATTATCTGAATATCTGGCTTGGTTTGTTTTCGATTCTTTTAAGAATCATTAGTTATATAAATTAACCTACTGTTTAATTTTCAAAGTTCATTTTTTTGTTTTGCCCTTTTCTTAAAGACAAGTAATACTATATCACCATAATTTTGTATCGTCAACACTTTTTTAAAAGTTTTTTATTATTTTTATTTTTGATATTCTATTTTTAGTTCTCTAAGTTCTGCTAAATCTAGATTTATCAATGCTTTAAGTTTTTTTCTTCTTAATGAAACGTCTTCATATTTTTTTATTATTTCTTTTCTTAATTCGCCTAATGTATCTATATATTCTTCATAACTATCATCATATTTTTCTTCTAATTCTTTTTTTATTTTAGAAGATAGTGAGGGACTTTTACCTCCTGTCGATATACTTATAAGCAAATCTCCTCTTTTTACATATGAAGGAACAGTAAAATTAGATAATTCTATATCATCTACTACATTAACTAGTTTACCATTCTCTCTACAATATATACCTATTTTTCTATTAACTTCTTTATTATTTGTAGCTGCAACTACTATAAAACTATCTTTTAAGTATTCTTCTTTATATTCATCATTAACAATTTCTAGTTTATCTTTTAATTCTCCAAATTTATTTATGTAATCTTTAGATATAACTTTCACTGTTTTGCCAAAGGCTAAAAAGTTTTTGCACTTTCTATATGCAACTTCTCCACCTCCTATAACAGTTATCTTTATATCACTTATATCTATATTTATTGGATAAAGCATACTGGTTTCTCCTTATTTTACTCTTATTTTATCATGTATAATAATCTAGATAATTTATTGACTATGTATATTAAAAAGGAGCAACAAAAGTTACTCCTTTTTGTGTATATATTTATCTATTTTCTTTAATCATCTTAGCTAAATCTTTTGCAAAGTAAGTTATTATTATATCTGCACCGGCTCTTTTTATAGACATAACAGATTCATAAATAGCTCCTTCACTTAATATTCCATTTTTAACAGCTGATTTAAGCATTGCATACTCTCCACTAACATTATATGCCGCAAGTGGTAGGTTGTAATTATCTTTGACTCTTCTTATTACATCTAAATAAGATAATGCAGGCTTAACCATTAATATATCTGCACCTTCTAGCACATCAAGTTCAGCTTCTATTAATGCTTCATTACTATTTGCTGGATCCATTTGGTATGTTTTTCTATCACCAAATGATGGTGCAGAGTTAGCAGCTTCTCTAAATGGTCCATAGAATGTAGATGCATACTTAACACTATAAGACATTATTGGTATATGTACAAATCCTTCTTTATCTAAAGCCTCTCTTAAGGCTTTTATTCTACCATCCATCATATCAGATGGCGAGATTATATCAGCACCTGCTTTTGCATGACTTACTGCTATTTTAGATAAGTATTCTAATGTTATATCATTATCTACGTATCCAGTTTCTGTTAATATTCCGCAGTGACCATGGCTAGTGTATTCACACATACATACATCAGTAACTACATTCATATTACTGTCTATTTCTTTTATTTTTCTAATAGCCCTTTGAATTATACCATTGTCATTATATGCTTCTTTTCCATGAGGATCTTTTTCATGGTCATGAGGTATACCAAATAATATTACATGTTCTATTCCTAATTCTTTTAATTCCTTTATCTCCTCTTCTAGCATATCTAGTGAAAAATGATATACATCTGGTAAAGATGATATTTCTCTTTTTATATTTTCACCTTCTACTACAAATAGAGGATATATAAAATCTTCAACATTTAACTTAGTCTCTCTAACTAAATTTCTTGTAGCTTTATTTACTCTTAGTCTTCTAGGTCTTCTTAACATTTTGTCGCCTCCATAAATATATAAATAACTACACATCAATTATAATACTTATTTATCTTCTATAATAGTGCTAATCATTCCATCTATAGTTGAAACTTCTGCTTCTTTATACAGGTTTAAACCTAATTCTTTAATCGTCTGTGTTGTTATAGGTCCTATAGATATAACTTTTATATTATTTAATTTATCTATATTCTCTTCACCTATTATTTCTACAAAATTCTTTACTGTAGATGAGCTAGCAAAAGTTATATAATCAGCATTATCTTGATCTAATAGTTCTAAAACTTCATCTTTTCTTGTAGAATCTACTACTGTTTCATATGTATGTATTTCTTTGACTTCACAAATTTCACCTATTTTATCAACTAGATAATCTCTAGCATTTTTCGCTCTAGGCATTAATACTTTATCTGTTGATTTTAACATTGGTTTTAATTCTTCAAATAAGTACTCTGCTACAAACTTTTCTGGAACTATATCTGCTTTTATTCCTCTATTTTTTATCTCTTTAGCTGTAGCACTTCCTATAGCACATACTTTTAAATTTGCTAGAGCTCTACTATCAAGCCCCATTTCATCTAATTTATCAAAGAATATGTCTACTCCATTTTTACTTGTTAAAACTAAGTATGTATAATCTTTAATGTTATTTATTTCATTTTCTAGTTCTATATTATTTTCTATTTTATCTATTTTTATAGTTGGTATCTCTATAGGATTACCACCTAAGTCACTTATTTTTTCTACTAGTGAACTACTTTGTGTTCTTGACCTAGTCACTATTACACGTTTACTGAATAGTGGCTTATTTTCAAAGAAGTTTAACTTATCTCTAAGTCCTACTACCTCTCCAACAACTATAAGCGTCGGTGGTTTCACACCTTCCTTTATTGCTGTTTCATATACATTTTCTAAGGTAGATATTACTACTCTTTGATTATATCTAGTTGCCCAACTTATAAGAGCAACAGGAGTATCTTTAGACTTTCCTTCTTTTATTAAGTTAGAACTTATTTTTTGTAAGTTCGCAACTCCCATTAAAAATACTAGTGTTCCATTGGTATTTGCTAAAGCATTCCAGTTTATTTCTGGATTTTCTTTATCATCTTCTCTTAAATGACCTGTTATTACATGGAAAGAAGATGCATAATCTCTATGAGTTATAGGTATACCTGCATAGCATAATCCACCTATAGCAGAAGTTATTCCTGGAACAACTTCAAACTCTATTCCTTCTTCTCTTAGAAGTTCTCCTTCTTCTCCACCTCTACCAAATACATATGGGTCTCCACCCTTGAGTCTAGTTACTATTTTCCCTTCTTTTGCTTTATCTGCTATAACTCTATTTATATCCTCTTGTGGAAGAGTATGATTGCTTGATGCTTTTCCTACATATATAAATTCGCAGTTAGGCTTAGCTTCTTTTAAATAGTTCTCATTTGCTAATCTATCATATACTATAACGTCTGCTTTTTGTACGCATTCCAGACCTTTTAATGTTAGTAATTTATAATCTCCAGGTCCTGCACCTACAAGATAAACTTTACCCTTCATATTTTTCATACTCCTTTAAAACTAATTTAGCTAATTCTTTACCTAACTCTCTTGGAGAATCTTTATCTCCTTCTATTGATTTGATAATTAATCTTTTGCCTTCTTCATCGCCAAATAATCCAGTAAGCTTTATTCCATCTTCTTTCACTTCACAATAGGCTCCCATAGGAATATGACAACTTCCGTTAACACCATCTAAGAATCCTCTTTCTGCACTAACTTGAAGTTCGGTTAATTCGTCTCGTAACGAGTTTACCACTACTTCTACTTGATAATTATCTTCTCTTATCTCTATTGCTAATGCCCCTTGTGCTGGTGCTGGCACTACTATGTCTGTTGGCAAATAGCAGCTAATTTTATCTTCTAAACCAACTCTTAATATTCCAGATGCGGCTAAAACAATACCATCTAAATTCTCATCTTTTATTTTTCTTATTCTAGTATCTACATTTCCTCTTATTGGAACTATATTTAGATCAGGTCTATGTTTCAATAATTGATGTTTTCTTCTTTTACTCCCAGTTCCTATAGTTGCTCCTTGAGGTAAGTCTTCGATGCTAGAATATCCTTCTTTTAATATAAGTACATCTCTTGGATCTTCCCTTTTAGGTATCCCCGCAAACTTTAATCCATGAGGTAAAGATGATGGCATATCTTTCATACTATGAACAGCCATATCTATATCTCCATCTATTAGTTGTTGCTCTATTTCTTTAACAAATAAGCCTTTATCACCTATTTTATCTAGACTAACGTTTTGTATTATATCACCTTTAGTTTTTATTATTTTAACTTCGAATTCAACACTAGGATTCTTTTCTTTTAGCTTATCTATTACCCAGTTAGTTTGAGTAACTGCTAACTTACTTCCTCTAGTTCCAACAATTATCTTCATAACTCAAATCTCCTTTAGATGTTATAATGTTATCCTACTTGAGCTTCCTTTTTAACTTCCTTATTAACTAATATAGTTGAGAAGTAAGATATCTTTTCTTCAAGATTAACTTCTCTTAAGTCATAGTATACCACTTCTTTATCTTGAGATGAATTACTAACTAATATAGCATGTTCTATAAGTCCATTTTTTTCTAACTTAGCTACTATCTCTTTAAAGTTTTTATATACCTTCATTAATACTATAGAGCTATAATTTTCTAATGCATAATCTATTTTTTCTTCTTCTATTGTGCACGGTATTATTATTAGAGGCTCTCTGT
This sequence comes from Romboutsia hominis, assembly GCF_900002575.1. NCBI lineage: Bacteria > Bacillati > Bacillota > Clostridia > Peptostreptococcales > Peptostreptococcaceae > Romboutsia > Romboutsia hominis. The sequence goes on from NZ_LN650648.1 coordinate 2,668,650, forward strand.
CCATTACTAATGGGAAGTTTTGGTTTGATGCTATATTAGAGAATGAAGATATCCCTGGTATAGTTTCAACATCTATATCTCCTATAAGTCTTTCCATTATATATACATACGTACTATATATCATTGGATCTCCTAATGTTACAAAACCAACATTTTTACCTTCTTTAACATCTTCAACGATTTCATCAGCTATTTTATTCCAAGCTACTATTTTTTCTCCATCATTGAAGTTCATTGGAAAGTGTCTTGATTTTATTTCTAATTTTTCTGGTAAATATTTACTTACTATTGATAAAGCTAAACTTTCCCCACCTTTTTTAGCTTCTGGTGTGTATAATATATCTAACTTTTCTAAAGTTTCTACTGCTTTTATCGTTAATAATGAGCTATCTCCAGGTCCTGTACCTATTCCATAAAATTTTGCCATCTTCAATCTCCTCCTAGTTAATTAACAAATTTGTCCTAATTCATTTATTTTTTCTACACAATCATTTGCATGATTCATAAATTTATCTTGTATGTATGGATTTTCCCCTAATCCTTGTAAATGAATTTTTACTTTAAATCCAAAATCTTCTAATATATTTTTCCAAGAGTCTTCATCTTCTCCTGCCATATCATTTATAGCATGGTCTCCTGCTACTAACATAAAAGGCATTAGATTGACAATTTTTATATTATCTTCTTTTAATCTTTTTACAACATTGTCTATTTCTGGGTATCCTTCAACAGTTCCAACGTAAGCATTTATCCCTGCATCCCTCATCATGTACTCTAATGCTGGATATGAGGCATGTGACTCATGGAATGTTCCATGTCCCATAAATACAACAGCTTCATCTTTTTGCATTTGAGGTATTTGATGCTTTATAGCTTCTACTGTTTCCTTGTAATCTTCTATATATGTAAGCAATGGTCTACCTAATATGATTTTCTTAAATTTATCTTGATAACTATCTACTTGTTCTTTTAATTTAGTAAATTCTTCACCACATATTATATGAAGTGTTTGAACTATAACTTCTTCATATCCTTCTTCATACAATCTATCTAAAGCTTGAATTGGATTTTCAATTTCTATTCCATCTCTATTTTTTAATTTTCTTATTATCATGTTAGAAGTAAATGCTCTAAAGAAGTCGTATCCTTCTAACCCATTTTTTATTTTATTTTCGCAAGCTTCTATTGTCTTTTCTCTCGTTTCTTTGTAAGAAGTACCAAAACTCACTACTAAAACTGCTTTTTTCATACTAATCCCACCTTGAATTTATTTTATATAATCTTCTACTTCGTCTATGCTATTTACAACATACGGATAATTTATTTTTTCTCTAGATACAATTACTACAGGTATATTAAGCGATTCACAAGCATTTACTTTTTCTAAGAAACCACCTGCTATACCACTTTCTTTAGTTATCACAATATCTATATCATAATGTTTATAAAATTCTTCATTTATACTTTGGCTAAAAGGGCCTCTCATAGCTATTATATTATCTGCATTTAGCCCTAATTTTTCACAACTTAATATCACTTCACTTGTAGGAAGTACTCTAACTATTAAATTTCTATCTGGTATAAGCTCAACTATTTCTGGTAAATGCTTACTACCTGTTCCTATAAATATGTTATTTCCTTTTTTTCTTGCTACTTCACAAGCATCTTTTATACTACTTACTATGTATTTATTTTCATAAGTAATATCATCTATTAAAGACTTTCTTTCATATCTTATATAGCCTATCTTTGTTTCTTCAACACACTCAATAGCATTTTTAGATACTTCTATAGCATATGGGTGTGTAGCATCTATAATTTTGGTTATGTTATTTCTTTGTATGAAATCTATCATATCTTCTTTTGATAGCCTTCCATTTATAACATTTTTTGCTTTCTTTCTTGCAAGATCCTCTCCGTAATTAGTTGTTACAGAAAGTATATATTCTAGGCTTTTATATTTATTAAGTCTGTCACATATTTCTATACTGTCTGATGTTCCACCTAAAACTAATATCATATATTGTAACCTCTTGGAGTTATCATTAAATCTTCATGTATAAATGTTGATTTGTTCCCTATTATAACCATAGTAGTCATATCAACTCTTTCAAAATCCATAGTATCAAAAGTACATATGAACTTTTCTTCCTTTTCTCTTCCTACATCCTTAACTATTCCAACAGGAGTTTTTCCATCTTTAAATTCTCCCATTATTTCAAATGCCCTAGCTAAATGTTCACTTCTACCTTTACTTCTTGGGTTATATAGACATATCGCAAAATCAGCTTCAGCTGCTAATCTTAGTCTCTTTTCAATAACTTCCCATGGAGTTAATAAATCACTTAAACTTATATGACAAAAATCGTGCATTATAGGAGCTCCAAGTATTGCTGCTGCACCTATACTTGCAGTTACACCAGGTATAACCTTAACTTCTATATTTTGTTCTTCTTTAGATACAAGTTCTAATATTAATCCTGCCATTCCATATATACCTGCATCTCCACTACTTATAACTGCAACCTTTTTACCAGTCTTAGCTATTTCTACAGCTTCCCTACATCTATCTATTTCTTGTCTCATTCCATTTTGTACTACTTCTTTTCCTTCAATAAGGTCTGTTATTAAATTTATATAAGTTTTATATCCTACTATAACTTCAGAATCCTTTATTGCATTTATGCATTGCATAGTCATTAATTCTTTACTTCCAGGTCCTATACCTATAACGTATATCATTTTGACACTCTCCCTACAGAAATTGTTATTCCTTTATATTTATGTTTTTCTATTATTAAATTTCCTTCACTTAGCAGATATGCTACTGGTTCAGAAACACAGTACACCCCTACATTCTTTTTTACAAAGTCAGATTTTTCAAATAGATGGTCTACCTTAGATATTTCATCAACTGAAAAAGTTTTAAATGGTACAGATAAACTTGATGCTAAATCTATTATAGCTTTTTCATCACTTTTTACATCTATACTTCCAATCTCTTTGATTGAGTTAATATCAATATTGTATTGATGTAACAAATTGTTTAAAGACTCCTGTAACAAACTGCTTTCTGTATTTCTTCTACACCCAATACCTATTACTATTTCCTTTGGCACTACCTTTATAATGTTACCTTCACTACATTTTTTTCTTAGCATTTGTTCATCTAATTCATTCTCTTTTTTATTTTCTATATAGTAATCTATAAAGTTGTTTTTACTACTTATAATAACTATTTTTTCTGTACTATCTACATCTTCAAAATTAGTTAATATCTTAAATCCTCTAGTGTCTATTTCATAATTCCCATCAATATATAATCCAACTTCTTGATTATTAACTAACATAGCATTTACATCTTTAACATTTTCTCTAAAATTCACTATATGAGCATCTAATTTTTTAGCAATCATATCTAAGGACGATTTTTTATTTACATCTGTTGCTGTAGTTATAACAGGATTAGCTCCTATTAGTTCGCTTATATAAGTAGTCATTTCATTAGCTCCTCCCATATGACCACTTAGTAAACTTATAAGGTTTTGTCCTTTTTCATCGCCTACTAATATAGCAGGATCACTAAATTTATTATTTATATAAGGAGCTATAACTCTCACTACTATACCTGTAGCCATTATAAATACAATATATTGATATTCTTCAAACAAACTAGGAACTAAATTACTAAGCTTATCCTCTACTAAGAATACATTATTTTTTTCTTCATCTATCTTAAAATTATTCTTCTTATTTCTTATTAGATATACATCTCCATTATTAAGTTTGGATTGTATTTCAAATGCCAGATTCTTTCCATTTTCAGTTATACAAACTATGGCTATTTTATTGTCTATACTCATGTTTGAAGTCCTTATCATATAACTTCGAATTGTTATATTCTTTACCTAAGAATTGTCCTACTAATATTAAAGCAGTCTTTCTTATATCATTTTCTTTTACTTTTTTAGCTATGTCTTGTAATGTTCCTTTTACTATCTTTTCATCTGACCAAGTAGCTTTATAAACAACAGCTATAGGAGTATCCATTGGATATCCACCTTCATGAAGTCTTTCTACTACTTTTTCTATATCTTGTACTGATAGGAATATAGCCATAGAAGTTTGATGTTTGGCAAAAGACTCTATTGATTCTTTTTCAGGTACTGGGGTTCTTCCTTCCATTCTTGTTATCACTACACTTTGAGATATTTCTGGAACTGTATATTCAACTCCTAAAGCTGATGCTGCTCCTAAGAATGAACTCACTCCTGGTGTACAATCATAATCTATATCTAATTTAAATAATTCTTCAACTTGTTCTCTTATTGATCCATATATAGAGAAGTCTCCTGTTTGTAGTCTTACTACAGATTTTCCTTCTCTAACGCCCTTTTCCATTACTTCTATAATTTGGTGTAAATCCATATGAGCACTATTATGTATCTCACAACCTTCTTTACAGTATTCTAAAAGTTCTGGATTAACTAATGAACCTGCATATATTACTACATCTGCATTACTTAAAAGTTTGTATCCTTTTAAAGTTATTAATTCCTTATCTCCTGGTCCTGCTCCTACGAAATGTATTTTGTTTAACATATTAGTCTCTCCCTTTCTTACAAGATATTATATAGATTGGATTTAGAGGTTTAAAATATTCTCCTCTTCCTAATTTCTCTAGCTTAGCTACATTTAAAACTGAAACATCTATATTTTCAAATCCATACTCTCTTAATAATCTTAAAGTTTCATTAAATGTATCTACTATTATAAAATTCGCTACCAGTCTTCCACCTTCTACTAACATATCCTTAGACCAAATTAGTATTTCTTCTAGTTTATTACCTGTTCCACCTAAGAATATAGCATCCACTTTTCCTTCTATATCTATAGGGGCATATGCTTTAATTACTTCTACATTATCTAACTCAAACTTTTCTACATTTTTATTTATTAAATCTATAGCATCATCATTTCTTTCTATAGAAATAACTTCTAGATTTGGATAATGGTGTGCGGCTTCTATACTTACACTGCCTGTTCCTGCTCCTACATCTATAAATCTTTTAGCATTTGCTAAGTCTAGTTTAATTATAGATACTGCTCTAACTTCTTCTTTTGTTATAGGAACTTTTCCTGTTATAAACTCACTGTTTTTCATATGCAATCTCCACCTTCTAGTATTACAACTACGCACATATCAAAGTTTTCTACTTTTAAAATTTCTTCTGGTTTTCCTATTGTAATTCTTTCATTTTCATAGGATAGATTTTCTCCTACTACAACTGTTTTATCTAGATTTCTTTTTATTATTTCTTTACATATTTCTTTAGGACCAATTATTTTATCAGTAACCATACATACCTTCTTGTGAGAAAGTACATAATCAAAGTCTGGTACTTTTCCATGGCTACTAGTTATATATAGGTCGTTCATATCAACATATATTTTTGAAAATATATATTGAAGCGAACTAATTCCTGATACTATATTTAATTTATTAGTGTCTATATTTTTAGAAAGATATCTTCCTATTCCATACATCAATGGATCACCTGATGCTATAACAGATATTTGTTTATCTTTATTATTATTTATATAATCCACTATCTCTTTTAAATTTGATGCTAACTCTATCTTTTCTCCTTCAAAATCTTTTATCGATTCTAAATTCCTTCTTCCTCCAATTACAACATCAGAGTTTTTAATTAATTTCTCACCTAATCTAGTTATATAATCAGTATTCCCTGGCCCTAACCCTATGACATTTATCATCTAAATACCTCCACTAGATTATCTGTATTATCTGATTTACCTAGTAATGTCTTGTCCATAGAAAACATAATAACCTCTACGTCCATATCATCATCACATAGATATTGTTTAATTTTATGCTTACATTTGTTACTTACCAAATTGTAAAAGCTTTTGTACTCACTATTATTTATAAGTTCAACGGCTTCTTCAGCAGTAAGACACTCACTTATCTTTTCTAAAAATTCATATGGAGCTTTCATTAATGCTAGATTAGATACTAATATTTCACTTCTCGCATCAGCTACTTTACTATGTGTGTTAAATATACCAGCTGATATTTTTATAAATTTTCCTATATGACCTGCCATAAGTATTTTCTTATAACCCATTCTCTGGGCTTCTTTTAGCATATATCCTATAAAGTTACTAGTTCTTATTACATATTTCATATCTAATCCCAAATTTTCTCTTATGAACTGTTCTCCATGATTTCCTGGTACTAGAATTATCTTATCTAATCCTTGTTCTCTTTTCATTTGTAGTTCTATAGACAAAGATTTTTTCCATCCTTCATCACTCATAGGTTCTACTATGCCTGTAGTTCCTATGATAGATATACCTCCAACTATTCCAAGCCTTGGATTAAATGTCTTTTTTGCTACATCTTCTCCTTTTGGTGCAAATATGGTAATCTTTAAAGATTTATTTTTACCTATAACTTTACTTATATCTTCACCAACTACTTTTCTTAACTCACTATGTATCATTTTCATAGGAGTTGGATTAATTGCTGGCTTTCCAACCTCAACACTCAATCCTTTTTTAGTTACTACTCCAATACCTACTCCTCCACACACAACTATATCTTCATTATCTTCTCTATTGATGATTTCAGCTCTAGCGTGAATATGCATAGTATGTGTAGCATCAATATCATCTCCACCATCTTTTTCTGTAGAACATTCGACGTAATCATCATTAATATCTATATTAAATACATTCAATGTCAATGGTATGCCTTTTGGAGTATCTATATTTACAGTATCTATACTCTTTTTAGTTAATAGCATGTATGTTGCAGCTTTTGATGCTCCTGTAGCACAAGAACCTGTTGTGTATCCTCTTCTATACTTTTTACCTTCTATATATACATACTCTTCCATAATATTACCTACATAGTGTATAAAATAGCATTAACTATAGCTGCTGCTAAGTTACTTCCACCTTTTCTTCCTTTTGATATGATGTATGGTATATCTGTTTTTTCTAATTCATCTTTTGACTCTGCTGCTCCAACAAATCCAACTGGAACACCTATTACAGCATCTACTTCAAGTTCTTTTGCATCTCTCATTTCCATTACTTTATATAAAGCTGTTGGCGCATTTCCAAGCACAAATATTTTTCTTCCTGAATCCTTTGCTGCTATCTCAACAGCTGCCATCGAACGAGTTATTCCTTTTTCCTTAGCTAGTTTTGCAGTTTCTTCTTCTGCCACTAAGCATCTATATTTACAACCTAATGCCTCTAATCTTCTTTTATTTATTCCACTTAAAGCCATATTAGTATCCGTATATATAGTTGCATTGTTTTTTAAAGCATCTACTATATTTTCTACTGCTGTATCCGATATTTTTAATATATCTAAATATTCAAAGTCTGCTGTTGTATGTATACAACGCTTTATTATTTTTTCTTCTACTTCATTTTTGTACTCATACCCTGGTCTTATTTCATCTATTATTTCTTGTATCATTATGAAGCTTTTTTCTTCTATCATCATAGGATTTTTGATATATTCCATGGTAGTTCCCTCCTAATTCCTCCATCTACAATATCTAGAGTATAAATTTTATTATATGTTTTATGTATTTTATGTTCTTTTAAAATGTCTATGAGTTTATTATCATTCATATAATTGTCTATAATAATCCCTATTACAGTTCCACTATGGGCAATATTTACACCATAGGCACCATAATTTTGAGAAATATTTATTATATCTTTTAACCCTTCTTTGGGGTCTATATTTTCATTAGCTAAAGCACTTAAAGTGCATGCTTTTCCAATACTACTTAAATCATTATTTTTTATACCTTCTTCTAAAAGATAAAATGATTCTTTTATAATCTCTTGATTTTTTAGTTTTATATTTCTATAGTTTGGGTTACTTCTTATTTTCATAGTATCTAGTATCTTGTTAGGCTCTAAGATTACTACTCTACAATCCCTTATGCTTCCTAGATTTTTCACTATTTCTCCACTAAGTGGATTAAATATACAATTAGTTTCTATGTATGTAGAATCTGTTGGTTCTATAGTAGATGCAAGCTTAGATATTTCTTCACTAGTTAAATTTTTTCCTATCAAATCTAGAGTAGCTACTATAGTAGCTCCTATATCTGCTGTTGAACTAGCCATACCTTTACCTATTGGTATATCACTTTTTATACTTAAAGAAATATTTTTACTATCTTTGATAGGCAAGTTAAATTTTTCAAAAACAGCTTCTATAGCTTTTCTAGATTTACTAGGCCCTACACTTACTTCTCCTAGCTTTTCTTCAACCATTGCTACTGAATACATATCTATAGCATATGAACTAAGATATTCTTCTCCATCTACCATACCTTGTACAAATTCTCCACATGATGCTGGACAAAATCCATAATATTTCATGCTAATCACCTAATAAGTTTTTCATGTTCTCTATAAGCGTTTTATTATCATCATGAGATTTAATTGCAACTCTTATATATCTATCATCTAATCCGATAAAATTCGATGCATCTCTGATAAGAATTTTGCTTCTTCTTAATAATTCGACTTTTATTTCATTTGCCCTTCTATTGTTCAGTTTAATTAATAGAAAATTTGTATCAGTATCATAAACTGATATATTTTCTATACTTCTTAACTCTTTTAACATATACTCTCGCTCTTGGATATAATAACTTTTACTATTTTCTATGTACTCTTTATCCTTAAATATATACTTAGATAAAGTATCTGCAAATGCATTTATAGTCCAAGGTTCTTTATAATGATAAATTTTATTTATTATATCTTTATTACTCGTAATCCCATATCCCAATCTTAGTCCAGGCATTCCAAAGAATTTAGTTGCCGCTTTGATTATAAATAAATTATCATAGTTTTTTATGTTTTTTACTAAACTATAATTTTCTTCATTTCCCGCAAATTCCATAAAGGTTTCATCAACTATTAAAAGTTTATTATTTTGTTTCAATATGTTTAGTAACTCATTTAACTCCTGAGCCTTACCATTTGGGTTATTAGGATTACATATAAATAAGCTATCAAACTTATCTAAATTATTTTTAATTACATCTATATCTATTAAAAATTGATTTTCTTCATTTAGATTTAAATCTATAACTTCTAATCCATTTAATTTTGCACTTCTTCTATATTCTGAGAATGTAGGATTTAATATCGCCAGCCTTTTACCTATAACTTTCATTAATAAATAGATTAATTCTGTAGCACCATTTCCAGGTATTATATATTCACTTTTAATATTTAGATAATCACCTATATTTTTTCTTAAATTGGTGTAATTTATATCTGGATAACTTCTACTTTCTTTTAATCCTTCTAGTATATACTTGTCTAAATCCTTTATGACCTCTGGATTTACATTAGAACTAAAATCTATTATTTCTTTTGGGTCTATATTATAAGTTTTTGCTATTTGCTCTACATTAGCTCCATGTCCTAAATCTTTCATAAATCCCCCTATAGTAATATAAATATTATTGTAAATACAATCATTGAAGTTATAGATGAAGCATACATTATTTTATTTGTTCTAACTATATCTTCTACTTCTATTTCTCTATGTTTATCTCCTATTGTAGGCTTATAGACAGCTTTTCCAAAATAAACATTCGTACCACCTAACTGTACTCCTAAAGCCCCTGCAACAGCACCCTCAGCATAAGCACAGTTTGGACTTTTGTGATTTTTTCTATCTCTTATACCTATTTTTAAAGCTTCTTTACAGTTATGACCTACTAATAAGCTCCCTATAGACATAAGTAATACAGATATCCTAGCTGGTATAAAGTTAGCTATATCGTCAATCTTAGCTGATGCAAATCCTAAGTCTTTATACTTATCATTTTTATATCCTACTGTTGAGTCTAAAGTATTGACTGCTTTATATGCCATAGCAAGAGGAGCTCCTCCTATAAATGCATAAAACATAGGCGCAATTATTCCATCTACAGTATTTTCAGCAACAGTTTCCACAGTGGCCCTAATTATCTCACCTTCATTTAGTTGAGTAGTGTCTCTTCCTACTATATAAGATACTTGTATTCTTGCCCTTTCTATGTCTCCTGTTTTTAATACATTGTATATTTTGACTGCCTCATCTTTTAAACATTTAGTAGCTAACGTTGTATATATTAATATTGAATTTGCTACTAAAAAACCTCCTGGTATAAAGCTACTTATTTTTATTATTAAATACGTAACTAAATACGTTATACCTACTACTATAAACCATAAGAAAAATCCGCCTATTTTTAAATCTTTATCACTCTTAGCTTTTTTTCTTATTATACTTTCAGTTTTCTTTATTAATTTACCAATATATCTAACCGGGTGAGGAAATGAATATGGATCTCCTACTATTAAATCTATTATGTATCCTATATAAATAGATAATATATTCATATTAATTGTTTCCTCTTTCTAAATAGTCTTTACATCCACTATTTAAGAAATTTTTTATACAATCTAAGTTATTGTAAAAATGAGTATGTAAATATGTTGCTAAAGTTTTATCTTTGCTATATCCACCTTCCCATTCATCCACTACTTTCTTGTCTCTTTCTTTTCTCATTATATAAGCACATTCCTCATTAGTTTCAAATATAGAATGGTGGAATTCATGTCCTTTTATAACCTCACCTTTTTTAGATAAAATTGTATCTATTTTAGACTCTCCATAACAATATCCAAATCTCTTTAATGATTTTGTCATCTTGCTAACTCCACTAAATATTCCTACCATATCGTATTCACTATTATTTTGGTCTATTAGTTTTTCCCCTAGATACATAAGCCCACCACATTCAGCATATATAGGAACTTTATTTATATGAGCTTCTTTTATAGAATTTCTCATACTTTTATTTAATTCTATTTCTTTTGCAAATATTTCTGGAAATCCTCCACCTATATATATGTAATCTGATTGTGGTACTTTTTTATCTTCTAATGGACTAAAATATTTTATATTTAATCCTAATGCTTTTAATAATTCTATATTTTCTTTGTAGTAAAAATTAAATGCTTTATCATAAGCTATAGCTATTGTTTTATCTTCAATCTTATTTTCCTTTATAAAATCTTCTAAATTAAAACTGCTACTAACTTCTTCTGTTTCGGCAATTTCTATTATTCTATCTATATTTATATATTTTTCTATTTCATCTGCTAAATTGCTAAATTTATTTTTTAATGAATCTATTTCTACACTAGGAACTAAACCTAAGTGTCTTGACTCCAATGAGAATTCATCATTAGGTGGAAAATAACCTAAGACTTCTATTTTGCAATAGGTTTCAATTGCTTTTTTAATTATTTCGTAGTGAGTCTTAGTCCTTACATTGTTTACTATTACACCTTTTATATTTACATCTTTATCAAGTTCCTTGTATCCAAGTACCATAGCTGCACTAGATGCTGCCATAGCTTTTCCATTTATAACTAGTATAACCGGTGCTTTTAGTATCTTTGATGTATGAGAACTTGTACAATTATCTAAGTCTATTCCTATTCCATCATAAAGACCCATAACACCTTCAATCACTGATATATCTGCATCTTTAGATGCAGAATTAAATACATACTTAATTTTTTCATCATCTAACATATATGAATCTAGATTTCTTGAATCTCTACTTGTTATAAATGTATGGTATGATGGATCTATATAATCAGGTCCAACTTTATATGGTTGAACTTTCATACTTCTTTTTGTAAGTGCTTGCATTATACCTAAAGATATTGTTGTTTTTCCTACTCCACTATTAGTTCCTGCGATTAAGATTTTTTTCATATATTTCACCTAACCATCATTTTATTTTTGTATTGTTTATATTTCTTCTTCATGTTCTTCCATTATTTTATATATCTTCTCTATATCTAAATGTTCTCTTAGTAAATCAGCTAGTTTATCATATTCATTTTGCTTAAAGGCTTCGAAAGAAGTTACTTTAGTGTCTATTCTTTCAAGGCCTTTTTCTTCTCTGATATTATTTAATAGAGCTCTAGTAAAATCTATTTCATCAAATATTCCATGTAAATAAGTTCCTACTACATTACCTTCTTTATTTACACTTCCTTCTAGGTAGCTTACGTCTTCTCCTAATTTATTGTTTATTTCATTTAGGTTATATACTTCTTTACCTATATCACTTATTCCCATATGAATTTCATAACCTTTTACTTTCATTCCTGATAAATTTGCTAAATATCCATTTAAATTTTTACATATAGTGGCATTCACTTGTGTAGTTGTTTTTTCTTTTTCAAATGTAGTTTCTATATCTAAAAGTCCTATACCATCTATTTCTTCAATTTCGCCTTCTACATGGTAAGGGTCTTTTAATTTCTTGCCTAACATTTGATATCCACCACATATCCCAAATACTAACTTTCCTTTTTTCTGTAAATCTTTTATTTGTTCCTCTAGACCACTTTCCCTTATATACTTAAGGTCATCTATAGTACTTTTACTTCCAGGAAGTATTATCATATCTGGATTTGAAAGAGTCTCTACATAATCAACATACCTAATACTCACATCTTCTTGAGTCTCAAATATATTAAAATCTGTGAAATTAGACATATGAGGTGTTCTAATTATCTCAATATGTATATCACTCTTTTTCATTTTAGTTTTAAATCTAGTTGTTACACTGTCTTCATCTTCTATTTTTATATCACTATATGGCACTACTCCAAGGACAGGAACCTTTATTATTTCTTCAAGCATTTTTATGCCATCATATAAAAGTTCTTTTCTTCCTCTAAATTTATTTATTATTACACCTTTGACTCTTTTTCTTTCCTCTTCACTTAGTAAAAGCATCGTACCTGCTAGTGATGCGAAAACTCCACCTCTATCGATATCCCCCACTATTATTACAGGAGCATCTGCGATTTCTGCCATACCCATGTTAGCAATGTCATGTTCTCTTAAGTTTATTTCTGCTGTACTACCTGCCCCCTCCATAACAACAACATCATAGTTCTCACTAAACTGATTAAATATAGTTTTAAGTTCTTTAGCAAGTATTGGTTTATAATCATGGTATTCTGATGATGATATATCATCTCTAACTTTACCCCTTACTATAACTTGGCATCTATGATTACCTGATGGTTTTAGAAGTACTGGATTCATATCTGCAATTGGCTCTATTCCACAAGCTTCCGCCTGAAATACTTGTGCTCTTCCCATTTCTAAACCTTCTTTTGTTATAAAAGAATTTAACGCCATATTTTGAGATTTAAATGGTGCTACACTATATCCATCTTGTTTGAAAATCCTACATAAACCAGCTGTTAATATACTTTTTCCAACATTTGATGCTGTACCTTGTAACATTATCTTTTTTCCCATAAGATTCTCCTTATATTACTTAATTTGATTTCCTTATAATCAAAAAAGCCCTAACTCTTAAGAGTTAAGGCTTTTATTCTAATGCTAATATATTATATACCTGTTTCATATGTTTTGTAACATATCAAACTATATAGCATGTAACAAAATATAACTATTTAATCTTTACTATATACTTAAACTATATAATACTAAATCTTATTGTATTAATCTAAAATACACTTTATGTATTTATGATTAATATGTAGATTTCATAATAGATTTATTTATTATAATTTAAGTTTTAACAAAGTATAATTTATCTGCTAATATGCATATACTCTGATGTTTTATTATAGGTACATACTTTATAAGCGATAGTTATATTTTATCTGAATAAAAATCCCTCACCCCGGAGATTTTACATTTAATTAAATTAGGCAGGTATCCTGGCTCAATTTCATCCTACTCCTACTCCTTCCCATCCAAAGGACAGTGGCAAATTGTAGTTTCGTCAATATTACAGTAGCGGGGGCTGCAAAGGCTTTTAACCTTTTTCCCTATTAATCTTGTAGAACCTAAGTTAATATACTATTTGATTTTAATTATTTATAAAACTTGTGTTATTCATACTATCTATGACTGCAAATCCATCTTCTACTTCTAAAATACTTACTGATGCATTATCTATTTTAAAATTCCAATGGTATTTGTAGCTTCCTGATACTAAATAACTTATTATGTTCCTTATAGTTCCTCCATGAGAACATATAAGTATTGTTTTGCCTTTATCCATACTTATAATTTCTTTAACCTCATTTGATACTCTTGTAAATGAATCAATAAGACTTTCACCATTTGGATATCTGTACTCATATCCTTTTTCTATCATCGAGTTAAATTCTTCTGGATAATTCTTTTTTATGTCATCAAAAGTAATCCCCTCAAAATCCCCAAAACTAATTTCTTTCAATGTTTCTTTTTCTATTATTTCTATCCCTTTTTTCTTTGCAACATCTTTTACAGTATCTTTTGTTCTTGAAGATGTTGTTGTGTATATCTTATCTATATGTATACCATCTAAGTATTTGGTTAATTTCTCTATTTGCTTAATTCCAACTTCACTAACTACACTGTCTATATGTCCTGATAATCTTTTACTTTGATTATCTGTAGTCAATGCATGTCTTACTAAAACTAATTTAGTCATTATAGTATCACCTCTTTTAAGGTTACCCTATTATAAGATATATGTAAAGTAAATATATAACTTCTCCAAGTTCTATACTACACCCTAATATATCTCCTGTAACTCCATCAATTTTTTTGTATATATGATTTTTAAATAATTGATTAAATAAAATAATAACTATTATAGATGCTAATATAGGCAACGTCATCGAAGAATTAAATACAAATTTGGCTACTAATATAATCAATGCCATCGTATATAGTATTGCAGTTAAAAACATTGATGTAGTTGCCTTACCTATAAATAAGTTTCCCATTCCTTTCTCTCTTGGTGTAACAGTTTTATAAGTTAATCTTATTACTCCAAGTCTACCTATAACAGGCATAAATATTATAGTCCACATTAAATTATTGTTTATTAAGCTATATATAAAACCTATCTTAAGCAAAATTAAAAATACTATAGCCAATAATGAATTTGTCCCAAGTCTTGAATCTTTCATTATTTCTAGCATTTTTTCCTTATCCCTATAACTATATATAGCATCAAATGTATCTCCCAATCCATCAATATGTAATCCCCCTGTCAATATAACAGAACCTAAGGTTACCAATATTGATGTTATAAATGGATCAAATAATATGTTTGATACAGTACCAATTATAAATAATAAAATACCTAATACAAACCCTACCAGTGGAAAATATGTTATAGTTTTATGAAATTCATCATCAAATCCTACATCTATATTTATTGGAATTCTAGTCATAAACTGAAGTATTGATATAAATCTTTTCATAATTATCCCTTAATTTTCATAGGTATTGAACTAACTACAAAATAGACTTCGTCACTTTGGGCTGCTATTTGTTGATTTATTCTACCTACTATATCCGTATATACTCTACTAAGTTTATTAGCAGGAACTACTGCCATTCCTAATTCATTAGTAACAGCAACAAAATAAAGTTCTGTTTTTCTTATCTCTTCTATCAGTTTATTAACTTGATCTTTTATGTACTTTTCTAATTCATTTATCTCATCTTGTGTTGCATTTTCAATATCTATATCATGCGTAAACATTAAATTATTCACTAATAAAGTTACACAATCTAATATAACTGTTTTGTGAGATTTAGATATATCCTCAATTATAGAATATATATCCTTATATATTTCATATGTTTTCCAGTTTTGTGGTCTACTTTCCTTATGTTTTTTTACCCTATCTTTCATCTCATCATCAAAGGGTATCGATGTTGCAATATATGCAGTATTGTTATTTCTATCTTTACATAATTGTTCTGCAAAACTACTTTTTCCTGATCTTGCTCCACCAGTTACTAGTATAACTTTGCTCATACTTATCTCCTTATTGCTTTTTCTATCTTCCCATATCTATCTCATCAAATGTCGCCATATTTGTATATGTATAATTTGATGCTTCAATTATATTAAATGCAAGTGCTGCACCACTACCTTCTCCTAATCTCATATCCATATTTAATACAGTACTTAAATTTAGCATATCTAGTGCTTTTTGTGTACCTGGCTCTGCTGATGTATGAGATGCTATCATATATTCCCTAGTTATTGGATTTAGAGTGTAGGCTAAAAGAGCAGCTGCATAAGATATAAATCCATCTAATACAACAGGAACATTTCTAGCACTACATGCTAATATAACTCCTGCCATAGAACCTATCTCAAATCCGCCAACCTTCGATAATATATCTATAGCATCTTCTCTATTTGGCTTGTTTAGTTCTATAGCTTTTCTTATAGTATCAGCTTTATGCTTTATTCTATCTTTTTTAAGTCCAGCTCCCATTCCTGTAACTTCTGCTGGATCACATCCATCTATTACAGATATTATAGCACTACTTGGTGTAGTGTTACATATACCCATTTCACCTATTCCTATAAGCTTATAACCATTATCTATACACTCATTTGCTGCTTCTATCCCTATTTCTATGGATTTTATAGCTTCATCTCTACTCATTGCAGGTCCCTTAGCCATATTAGATGTAGATTTTCTTATCTTTTTATCAATCACACCATCTAGTTTATGGTCACAATTTATACCAACATCTATAGCTATTACATCTGCTCCTACAAATTTACTTATAACTCCTACTCCATTTAATCCTTTTGTAAAGTTCGGGAATTGAAGATAAGTTATACTTTGAGGATCCGGAGCTACACCTTCTTCATAAACACCATGATCTCCAGCAAATGCTATAATAGCTTTTTTAGATGTATCAAGCTCTTTTTTTCTATATATCCCAGCTAATTGCATACAAATTTCTTCCATCTTACCTAAACTTCCAACTGGCTTTATAAGTCTATCTAATCTTTTTTTAGCTTCATCCATAGATTCTCTATCTAGTGAATCTATATTATTTAATACATAATCTAGTGAATTCATATATATCATCTCGTTTCTTCGAAAATAATTTACCTAGCCAGTAAGGCTAGGTTTAGTGAAAAACCTCTCCAAAATTCATATATATTTTACATATAAATAAACTATTCTACATGGCATTTATATATCCTTCATATCATATGGTAAATTTTATCGAGATTTATATTTAGTTTTAAAGATTATGAGCTATTTTTAATGCCTCATAACTAGCATTTATAGTATAATCTATGTCCTCATTAGTATGAGCATTTGATAAGAACATTGCTTCAAACTGTGTAGGAGCTAAAAGAATTCCTCTTTTTAATAACTCTTCAAAATACTTATTAAACTTAGAAACATCACATCTTGTAACATCATCATAGTTTTCTATTGGTCCATGTGTAAAGAATAAACAAACTAATGAACCAGCTCTATTAACTGTGTAGTTAAGACCTAATTTTTCTATATTAGATTTTAATCCTTCTTCTAATCTTATAGCTTTTTCTTCTAACTCTTTATAGATTTGAGGATTATCTCTTAATATTTCTAAGTTCTTTTTACCCATATACATAGCTAGTGGGTTTCCTGATAATGTACCAGCTTGATATACTGGTCCAACTGGAGAAACCATACTCATTATTTCTTTAGTTCCACCATAAGCACCAACAGGAAGTCCTGCTCCTATTATTTTACCGAAACATACCATATCTGGCTTTATTCCAAAATATCCAACAGAGCTACTATAATTTAATCTAAATCCTGTTATAACTTCATCAAATATTAAAACACTTCCATATTCTTTAGTTATATCTCTTAATAATTGTAAGAACTCTTGCTTACCTGGAACTACACCCATGTTTCCTGCTACTGTTTCAACTATTACAGCGGCTATTTCATGTCCTTGAGTTTTAAATATTTCTCTTACTGCATCTAAATCATTGTATCTACAAACTAATGTATCTTTAACTACATCAGATGGAACTCCAGGGCTAGTTGGTACTCCATATGTTATTGTTCCTGAACCAGACTTAACTAATAAAGCATCTGAATGACCATGGTAGCAACCTTCAAACTTTAATATTTTATTTCTTTTTGTAAATCCTCTAGCTACTCTTAATGCACTCATAGTTGCCTCAGTCCCTGAATTTACCATACGTACTTGATCTATAGCTGGATATGCTTCTACTATTATCTTAGCCATTTCAACTTCTATAGCTGTTGGAACTCCATAGCTAGTTCCTCTAGATACAACTTCTTCAATTCCCTCTACTATTTCTTTTGGGCTATGACCTAGCATAAGTGGTCCCCAAGAGCATATATAATCTATATATTCATTTCCGTCAACATCATATATTCTACTTCCGTGTGCTCTATCTATAAATATTGGATCTAATCCTACTGATTTAAACGCTCTAACTGGGCTATTAACCCCTCCAGGTATATATTCTATTGCTTCTTCATATATCTTTGATGACTTTTCGTTTTTCATAGTCATGTCCTCCTTAGTTTATATTTCGAATAGTTCTTCTACCATTTTCATATATTCTTCTCTTTTGCCTTTATCCTTAGTTTGCTTTAAATTTATTATCGGTTCTCTTATAAGTCTCTTTAGGGCAGAAGTCATCATCTTTTCAATAATTTTTTTCTCCCTATTATCAAGATTGATCTTTCTAAAAATATAATCTAATGTATCTTCTCTTATTTCATCGCATCTTTCATTCAAAGATTCTATCGTAGGATCTATATTAGTTGAGTCTAGCCACTCTACAAATTCATCTATACTTTCATTTATCATTCCTAAGCCAATATTAGCTAACTCTTTTCTCTTTTGATCATTCTTATCATGTATTTGTTTTAAATCATCTATATCATAGAGTTCTACATTCTCTAACTTATTTATATCTGGATCTATATCTCTAGGAAGAGCTATATCCATCATATATATTTTTCTTTCAATCTTTGGCATTTCATCTGCCTTTATTATAATATGTGGAGATGCCGTTGCGCTTATTACCATATCAACATCATTTAACACTTTATATCTATCGTTATATTGTATAGGTACAATATTTTTATAATCATTTTCTATCTCTTTTATTTTCCCATGACTACGATTTGAAACATATATGGTATTAACTTTTCCTTCTTCTAAATGTTTCATTGTCAACTTACTCATCTTACCAATTCCTATAACTAGTGCATTTTTCCCCTCTAAATTGCCTAGTTTTTCTTCTAAGAATCTAACCCCTATGTAACTTATTGATAATGGCTGTTGTGATATTTTAGTTTTGGTTTTTATATCTTTAGAAACTGTGATAGCTTCCCTGAATAGCTTGTTGAATTTTTTCTTACTAGCTCCTAATTGCATAGAAAATTCATGTGCATCTCTGACTTGACCTAATATTTGATCTTCACCTAACACTATAGAATCTAAACCTGCAGAAACTTTGTATATATGCTCTATAGCATCTCTATCTTTTTTAGTGAATAAATACTGTTTAACTCCAGGTAAATTGAAAAATGATTCATAAAACTCTTCTACAATTTTTATTTTGTTTTCAATATTTTTTGATTGAATATATATTTCACTTCTATTACATGTAGATAGTATTATAATTTCTTCTATTTCTTTGTCTAATAAATAATTTATAGCTTCTATTTTTTGTATATCTGTAAAAGAAACTTTTTCTCTTATCTCTATGGGAGCTACATTATGATTAACTCCTATCACCCCTATATTCATAGACAACCTCCAAATCGTATGTAATATTTCTGTTCACTCTTTATAGTATACAACTACATGCATAATTTGTAAATTTTCATATAAATATATTTTTGAACGCAAAAAAAAGATTACGTGGCTACGTCTTACTCTCCCAGGAGGTCGCCCTCCAAGTACCATCAGCGCTAAAGAGCTTAACTTCTGTGTTCGGTATGGGAACAGGTGTATCCTCTTTGCTATAATAACCACATAATCTTTATCTTTTAGAGTTAATACTCTGAAAACTGTATATCATTTAGTTAATGATTTTTGGTCAAGTCCTCGACCTATTAGTATCGATAAGCTAAATACATTACTGCACTTACACCTTCGACCTATCAACCAGGTAGTCTTCCTGGGGTCTTACCCTTACGGTGGGAAATCTTATCTTGAAGTTGGCTTCGCGCTTAGATGCTTTCAGCGCTTATCCATTCCGTACATAGCTACCCAGCCATGCCCTTGGCAGAACAACTGGTACACCAGAGGTACGTCCATCCCGGTCCTCTCGTACTAAGGACAGGTCTCCTCAAATTTCCTACGCCTGCGACGGATAGGGACCGAACTGTCTCACGACGTTCTGAACCCAGCTCGCGTACCACTTTAATGGGCGAACAGCCCAACCCTTGGGACCTACTACAGCCCCAGGATGTGATGAGCCGACATCGAGGTGCCAAACCTCCCCGTCGATGTGGACTCTTGGGGGAGATAAGCCTGTTATCCCCAGGGTAGCTTTTATCCGTTGAGCGATGGCCCTTCCATGCGGAACCACCGGATCACTAAGTCCGACTTTCGTCCTTGCTCGACCTGTATGTCTTGCAATCAAGCTTCCTTTTGCCTTTACACTCTTCGCACGATTTCCGACCGTGCTGAGGAAACCTTTGAGCGCCTCCGTTACTTTTTGGGAGGCGACCGCCCCAGTCAAACTGCCCACCTGACGGTGTCCCAAGACCTGATTCAAGGCCTCTGGTTAGGATCCCAGTACTACAAGGGTGGTATCCCAAGGGTGACTCCACACAGACTGGCGTCCATGCTTCATAGTCTCCCACCTATCCTGTACATGTAGTACCAAGACCCAACGTCAAGCTACAGTAAAGCTCCATGGGGTCTTTCCGTCCTGTCGCAGGTACCCGGCATCTTCACCGGGATTACAATTTCACCGAGTCTATTGTTGAGACAGTGCCCAAATCGTTACGCCTTTCGTGCGGGTCGGAACTTACCCGACAAGGAATTTCGCTACCTTAGGACCGTTATAGTTACGGCCGCCGTTTACTGGGGCTTAAGTTCACTGCTTCGGATTGCTCCTAACAGATCCCCTTAACCTTCCAGCACCGGGCAGGCGTCAGCTCCTATACATCGTCTTGCGACTTAGCAGAAACCTGTGTTTTTGGTAAACAGTCGCTTGGGCCTATTCTCTGCGGCCATCCAATGGATGGCACCCCTTATCCCTAAGTTACGGGGTCATTTTGCCGAGTTCCTTAACAATAGTTCTCTCGCTGGCCTTAGGATACTCTCCTCACCCACCTGTGTCGGTTTACGGTACGGGCACCTTTAACCTCGGTAGAGACTTTTCTCGACAGTGTGAAATCAGCTACTTCGCCCAAAAGGGCTCCCCATCGTACCCTAGCATTATCAAGACGGATTTGCCTATCTTGACTGCCTCAGTACTTAGCCACACATAACCAACAGTGTGGTTAGCTTATCCTACTGTGTCATCCCATTCCTCAAACGGTTATTGGTGGTACAGGAATATCAACCTGTTGTCCATCACCTACGCCTTTCGGCCTCGGCTTAGGTCCCGACTAACCCAGGGCGGACGAACCTTCCCCTGGAAACCTTGGGTTTACGGCCCGTGGGATTCTCACCCACGTCTCGCTACTCATGCCAACATTCTCACTCGTATACTGTCCACATGTCCTTACGGTCATGCTTCAGCCTGCATACGAAGCTCCCCTACCCATCATAAATGATGCCGTAGCTTCGGTAGTACGTTTTAGCCCCGGAAATTTTCGGCGCAGGATCACTCGACCAGTGAGCTATTACGCACTCTTTAAATGAGTGGCTGCTTCTAAGCCAACATCCTGGTTGTCTGTGCAATCCCACATCCTTTACCACTTAACGTACATTTAGGGACCTTAGCTGACGATCTGGGCTGTTGCCCTCTTGACTATGAATCTT
Organism: Romboutsia hominis; assembly: GCF_900002575.1. Lineage (NCBI taxonomy): Bacteria > Bacillati > Bacillota > Clostridia > Peptostreptococcales > Peptostreptococcaceae > Romboutsia > Romboutsia hominis. The sequence goes on from NZ_LN650648.1 coordinate 2,690,587, forward strand.
ATCACCCACAGTCTGACTCCTGAGCAAAAGAAGACGGCATTCGGAGTTTGATAGTCTTCGGTAAGTGCAATACCCCCTAGGACATTCAGTGCTCTACCTCCGTTTCTCTAAGCTCAAGGCTAGCCCTAAAGCTATTTCGGGGAGAACCAGCTATCTCCGGGCTCGATTGGAATTTCACCGCTATCCACAAGTCATCCCCGAGCTTTTCAACGCTCGTGGGTTCGGTCCTCCACGAAATTTTACTTTCGCTTCAACCTGCTCATGGATAGGTCGCCCGGTTTCGGGTCTACGTCAAGTAACTTAAATCGCCCATTTAAGACTCGCTTTCGCTACGGCTCCACACCTTAAGTGCTTAACCTTGCTACTTAACGTAACTCGTTGGCCCGTTCTACAAAAAGTACGCGGTCACACAAGAAATGTGCTCCCACAGCTTGTAAGTACAGGGTTTCAGGTTCTATTTCACTCCCCTCCCGGGGTTCTTTTCACCTTTCCCTCACGGTACTATGCGCTATCGGTCACTAGGTAGTATTTAGGCTTGGAGGATGGTCCCTCCTGCTTCCCACAGGGTTTCACGTGTCCCGTGGTACTCTGGATCATATCTGAAGTCTTCTCGTTTTGACTACGTGGCTGTTACACTTTATAGCGGAGCTTTCCAACTCTCTTCGTCTACAATAGCCTCTTCGTTGATGATATGTCCGCAACCCCAACAAAGAAAACTTTGTTGGTTTGGCCTGTTCCGCGTTCGCTCGCCGCTACTTACGGAATCGATTTTTCTTTCTCTTCCTCCAGGTACTTAGATGTTTCAGTTCCCCGGGTTCCCCTCGCTAAGCTATGTATTCACTTAACGATACTTAGACATTACTCTAAGTGAGTTTCCTCATTCGGAAATCTTCGGATCAAAGTTTACGTGCAACTCCCCGAAGCTTATCGCAGCTTATCACGTCCTTCATCGGCTCCTAGTGCCAAGGCATCCGCCCTGCACCCTTAATAACTTGACCAGTTATTAAAGTTATTTTAAAGACTTTTCTTGTCTATTTATAAAAAATGATGTCATATCACTAAATGTTATACAGTTTTCAAAGTACTAAAATGCTTCGCATATCGCCAACGGTCACTCCCATTCGGTCATGCTACGTTGCTCAAATTAATGAGTTTGCGCTACGCGCATTTTTTGAGATTTTCATTTATTCAATGAACTCTCAAAATTAAACAGTAGGTAATTCTCCTTAGAAAGGAGGTGATCCAGCCGCACCTTCCGATACGGCTACCTTGTTACGACTTCACCCCAGTTATTGATTTCACCTTCGACGGACGCTTCCAAAAGGTTAGCTATCCGGCTTCGGGCGCCCCCAACTTCCGTGGTGTGACGGGCGGTGTGTACAAGACCCGGGAACGCATTCACCGCAGCATTCTGATCTGCGATTACTAGTAACTCCAGCTTCATGTAGGCGAGTTTCAGCCTACAATCCGAACTGAGAATGGCTTTAAGGGATTAGCTCCACCTCACGGTTTGGCTGCCCTCTGTACCACCCATTGTAGCACGTGTGTAGCCCTAAGCATAAGGGGCATGATGATTTGACGTCATCCCCACCTTCCTCCAGGTTATCCCTGGCAGTCCCTCTAGAGTGCCCAACTTAATGCTGGCAACTAAAGGCAAGGGTTGCGCTCGTTGCGGGACTTAACCCAACATCTCACGACACGAGCTGACGACAACCATGCACCACCTGTCACTTCTGTCCCCGAAGGGAAAGATGCGATTAGGCATCGGTCAAAAGGATGTCAAGCTTAGGTAAGGTTCTTCGCGTTGCTTCGAATTAAACCACATGCTCCGCTACTTGTGCGGGTCCCCGTCAATTCCTTTGAGTTTCACTCTTGCGAGCGTACTTCCCAGGCGGAGTACTTAATGCGTTAGCTGCGCCACCGAAGGGGGTAACCTCCGACAGCTAGTACTCATCGTTTACGGCGTGGACTACCAGGGTATCTAATCCTGTTTGCTCCCCACGCTTTCGTGCCTCAGCGTCAGTTACAGTCCAGAGAGCCGCCTTCGCAACTGGTATTCCTCCTAATATCTACGCATTTCACCGCTACACTAGGAATTCTACTCTCCTCTCCTGCACTCAAGTCTTACAGTTTCAAGAGCTTACTACGGTTGAGCCGTAGCCTTTCACTCCTGACTTGAAAGACCGCCTACGCACCCTTTACGCCCAGTAATTCCGGATAACGCTAGCCCCCTACGTATTACCGCGGCTGCTGGCACGTAGTTAGCCGGGGCTTCCTCCTCAAGTACCGTCATTATCTTCCTTGAGGACAGAGCTTTACGACCCGAAGGCCTTCATCGCTCACGCGGCGTTGCTGCATCAGGCTTTCGCCCATTGTGCAATATTCCCCACTGCTGCCTCCCGTAGGAGTTTGGACCGTGTCTCAGTTCCAATGTGGCCGATCACCCTCTCAGGTCGGCTACTGATCGTCGCCTTGGTAAGCCATTACCTTACCAACTAGCTAATCAGACGCGGGTCCATCCTGTACCGCAAAAGCTTTGATATTTTTACCATGCGATAAAAACATGTTATCTCGTATTAGCATACCTTTCGGTATGTTATCCGTGTGTACAGGGCAGGTTACCCACGCGTTACTCACCCGTCCGCCGCTCTTTACCGAAGTAAATCGCTCGACTTGCATGTGTTAGGCACGCCGCCAGCGTTCATCCTGAGCCAGGATCAAACTCTCAAATAAAAGTTGTTACCTGCTCAGACTATCATTATCTGAATATCTGGCTTGGTTTGTTTTCGATTCTTTTAAGAATCAGTTATATAAATTAACCTACTGTTTAATTTTCAAAGTTCATTTTCGTTTTTGCCCTTTTCTTAAGGACAAGTAATACTATATCACCTTACATTTATATCGTCAACACTTTTTTAAAACTTTTTTAAAAAAATTATTATTATTTATATTTTAAACATAAATTAATATATCCAAAACTCTTGTATTTAAGAGAATTTCCAGTTAATTTGGTTTTATTTTTTATTGAAAAATTTTTTTAAAGTATATATACATTTACAAATTAGAGTATAATAGTAATATAGTATTAAAACCAGATACTAATTTTGTTATAATTTGTTGGTTTATTTACTTATTTATGTAAAAACGTTTAAAATGAATTATATATTCAACTTTAATTTATGGAGGTAAATTATGAATAATTATCTTAGAGAGCCAATTAATGGTTTCACACACCTTGCTGGTGCAATCTTATCCTTTATTGGTCTACTAGCATTGGTAATAAAAACAACATTAAATACCCCATCTACTTTAGAGCTAACAGCTGTAATAATATTTGGATTAAGTATGATTCTTCTATATGCAGCTTCTGCAACTTATCATTTAGTTATTTCTAGTGATAAGGTAATAGGATTTTTAAGAAGATTAGACCACGCTATGATATTTGTTTTAATAGCAGGTTCATATACACCATTTTGCTTGATAGCTTTAGATGGTCCTACTGGATGGATTTTATTTGGAGTTATAATGGCTACTGCTATTGCTGGCATATCTTTTAAATTAATTTGGTTTAACTGCCCTAGATGGATTTCAACAGCTATATATGTTGCTATGGGATGGATTTCTATATTTCTTATTAGTCCATTATATAAAGCTTTATCATTCCATGGACTTTCTTTACTTGTATTAGGTGGAGTTTTTTATACTATAGGAGCTTTAATATATGCAACTAAACCAAAATTTTTAGAATTTAAATACTTAGGTTTTCACGAAATCTTCCACATATTTATAATGCTTGGAAGTTTAACTCATTTTTTCTGTGTATTTAATTTTGTCATATAATAAAAAAGGAGAACTATCAGTTTTGATTAGTCTCCTTTTTTATTTATCTAAAGTATTATTTCTATTTTTGTACCACTACCTATATTGCTTTCTACTTTTATATCTCCATTATGAGCCTTTACAATATCTCTACTTATGGCCATACCTAAGCCTGATCCTTTATGAGCATAACCTGTATTAGTTCCTCTATAATATCTCTCAAATATATACTTAAGATCTTCTTCAGATATTCCCCTTCCATTATCTTCAATAATTATATGTGTCTTTTCATCCAAAATTATATTTACTTTTATACTTACATCTTCATTATTGTGAATAATAGAGTTGTATAAGAGGTTATTTATTGCTCTCTTCATTAGTAATTCATCTATTTTCAATACTATATTATCTTCTTTCGAATTAAAATCTATATATACATTATTATATTTAGGGTTGTTAAGTATATCTATAATACATCCTCTAACCAGTGATACTATATTCTTTTCTTCCCTGGATATATTTGAATATCCATCTTTTAGCTTCATAGTTAAATTTAAATCATCAACTAATTCTTTTATATAGTTTGCCTTACTATCTATAATCTCTGCATATTGAGATACTTCATCTACTTCTATATCATATCCGCTAGACATTAATTCTGCATATCCTTTTATAGATGCTAAAGGTGTTTTTATATCATGAGAGATATTTGCTATCCACTCATTTCTCATGGATTCGATTTTTTTTCTTTCTCTTTCATTTGATTTTAATGTGTCTGCTAAATTATTCAATTTATTAAATACTGGCTTGTATATTCCTTTTTCTTTATAATATGATTCATAGTTTCCACCAGCTAGATCTTCAACTCCACCAATTATACTTTTTACAGGTTTAGTTAAAGATTTACTAAATATATACCCTATCACTGTAGCTACTATACAGTCTACTATTATAATCGCCAATATAACTTTTGATATTATATTTCTTAATGACTCAGATTCAGTAACTATACTAGTTCTACTCACCTTGTTCATTGGAAATCCAATTAGGTATGTATATGAGTAATTATTTATATTTTTTTCAGCAACTAAAACTGTAGATTTATTATCTTCTACTCCAGCATATTTATATGTATTTATTAACTGAACAGGTGTGTATTTATTTCGGATATTATTAGGTGCATTATACTTGTAAATTACACTTCCATCACTGTCTAATATTTGTATCCACATTTTATCTTTTTTTAATATTTCTTTACCTTTATCATTCACATAAACGTTATTTATATCATCTGTATCATTAAAAATATTTTTATTAAAATCTCTTACAAATGCCTCTACATTATTAAATATTCCATGTCCATTTTGTGAAGAATCCGCATTTATCATAACAGATATAAAAATAGCTATAGCTATATTTAATTGAACAACTATCATAGCTACTATTACAGTTGATAAAAGGTACTTTAAAGTCAATTTCCATTTCATACTAAATCATCCTTAGCTATCTATTCTTTTACTAAAAACTTATATCCAAGCCCTTTTACATTTATTATATATTCTGGCTTTGAAGGATTATCTTCAATCTTTTCTCTCAGTCTTCTTATATGAACCATTATGGTATTATCATATCCTATAAAATCATCTCCCCATACTTCATCACAAAACTTTTCTTTACTTATTATCTGATTTTTATGTTTTACCATATACATAAACATCTTTAATTCTTTAGGCTTTAATTCTAATAATTCTCCATTTTTCTTTACCTCTAAAGTCTGCTCATTCACTTCAAATGGCCCTACTTTTATAATATTATTATTTATTTTTTCTTCTATATTAAATTGCTTCTTACTTCTTCTAAGTTGAATTTTTACCCTAAGTGCTAGTTCTTTTATGCTAAATGGCTTTGTTATATAATCATCAGCACCTATAGATAATCCTACTAATTTATCTAATTCTTCTCCTTTCGCTGATAAAAATAATACTGGTATGTCTGATGTTTGTCTTATTTTTTTACATACATCATATCCTTCGATATCCGGAAGCATAATATCTAGTATGGCTAAATCTGGATTTTCATTTTTGAATATTTCTAATCCATTAGTTCCATTATCAGCTATATAAATATTTTCAAATCCTTCTTTTTTAAGTGCCTTTTTTATTAGCTTTAATATCTCTACTTCGTCATCTACTACTAATATCTTACTTTTTCTTATTAAAGACTCCACTTAAAACCCTCCTATCACTTCATATAATTTTTCTTACTACATATTATTTTTTAATTTTACGTTTTTTTATATTTAATTTATACCATATTTTATAACTTTTATTTCTAATGAAAAAAGAAAAGCATAACTAATGTTTTGCTTTTCTTTTTATTATTTCTAAATTATTTATATTTATATATTATCTTTCACTTAAAAAACTTCTCTTAGCTAAATTGTAAAATAATACTACTCCCACTACACTTGTCCCTATAAATACAGCCCATATACTTAATGGTAGTTTATATCTTATAATTGGAGTTGCATACATTCCTAATATAGGCCATTCTAAAACATTACTAACCATACCTCTAGCCTCCATAAAGTAAGGTATTGCCATACATGCTCCACCTATTAAAAATGGTACTATTGCATTTTTACTTATAGATGATAAAAATAATCCTAAAGCTGCTAGTAAGAATGATCCTATTATTATGTTGATAGTCATCATTAATATCATTTGAATTACTGTTATATTAGATCCGCTATTTCCAAAGTACCATAAATTCTTTAATGGAGTATCTAATCCTTTAAAGTTTAAGGATACTAATGCTCTTAATACCATTGTATATAATATTGAAAGATTTACTATGCTAGCACTTACTCCAGCTGCTATAAATTTACTTATAACTAACTGTTTCTTACCATTTTTTGTAGCTTTTATCAATCCATCCATGTTTGAATTATACTCTATAATAAAACTTCCTGAAAACATCATAAACATAGTTAATCCCATAAATGGAGCAAGGCCAAACCATTTAGAAAATAAATTTGCATATGTCTCATTAATATCAAAATTATAAGTAGAGCTATATGCTAAAAACATTGTTAACATCCAAACAATAATTACTCCAAGCTTAAAATTCTTTTTTATCTCTGCCTTGACAACTGAGAACATGATTATACCTCCCTTGCATCTTCTAACTCAAAATAGAACATGTAAACATCTTCAAATCTTGGTTCTGTTAGTTTTGTATTTTCATATGATGGCGCTTTATCACTTATTATTCTTAGTTGAGTATCTTCAACACCACGATTTATACTTACTACTTTGTAGTTTCTTTGAATCTCATTTACTTCACTTTCATTTTTTGTAGTTATTGTATATACTTTACCTTTCATGTCTTCTAAAATTTCTCTATGAGTTCCTTTTAGAAGTAATTTACCATCTTTTATCATAATAGTTTCTTTAGCTACTGACTCTATATCAGAAATTATATGAGTTGAAAGTATTACTATTGTTTCCGTTCCTATATTTGATAATAAATTTCTAAATCTAGTTCTCTCCTGAGGGTCAAGACCTGCTGTTGGTTCATCTAATATTAATATCTTAGGGTTATTCAGTAATGCCTGTGCTATACCAACTCTTCTTTTCATTCCTCCAGAAAACTTAGACACATTCTTATTTCTTACTTCATAAAGACCTACTAATTTTAATAACTCATCTACTTTTTTCTTAGCTTCACTATTATTCATTCCTTTAAGCGCCGCCATGTACATTAAAAACTCTCTCGCTTTAAAGTTTTTATATGCATCAAAATCTTGTGGTAAATATCCAACTAAAGCTCTATATTCATCATCTAAAGATACTATATCTTTTTCGTTATATAATATTTTCCCGCTACTTGGTGTTGTTATAGTTGCTAATTGTTTCATTAAAGTTGATTTACCAGCTCCATTAGGACCTAATAAACCATATACTCCACTATTTAAAGTTAAACTTATATTTTCATTTGCATTTTTATGTTTATATGTTTTAGTTAAATTTACAATTTCTAATTTATTCATTTTTACTTCCTCCATATTTTTATTTATCTATTTAGTACTTTCTTAAATACGTAAACATTTAGTAGTATCCCAGATACAATTATTAATCCTAATGTACTTAAACAAGTTATAACTAAGTCAAAATTCATTGAAAATAATTTAATTTGACCCATATATGCAGTAGGTATAAAACTATTTTTTGAAAGTATATCTATAAAACTACATTGGTGTATTATCAGCATTAATTCATAAGGTAAAAATTTAAAAAATACCAGTATTTTTCCCATAGCTATAAATAAAATCGAACAAGATATAGATTGTATCGAGTTTTTCGTTATAAATGAAAATAAAGCTGAGAATATTGATATAGCTATAAATACTAAAGATATTACCCCTATTTCAGAGGCTATATATTGAACAATACTCATTTCTCTAACTAAACTTGCTATATTAGATATCCTATATGCTTGTAAGCCTCCATTTACAGGAGCCCCATATTGAATATATGTTGCTATAAAAGTTGCAATTAAATAAATTGCATAAACAATAATTGGTAAAATTATTGATATTAAAAGCTTTGAATTTAAAGCTTTATATTTGTTTTTAGATGATAAGATTATAGTATCTACATTTGATAATCTTTCATCTGTATATAAATTTGAAGAAAGTGTAACTATTATAGCTACGATAAGTAGTGTAGCTAAAGGAAAAGTTGCTCTATTTTCAAATACTTGATAGAATGTTACATCTTTATATTTTTCACCATTATCTTTACTTAGCTTTTCTTTTGACATTTTGCTAATTTGCTTTTCATTTTCATCTTTTAAACCATGAGTATTTTTATTAGCAATCGATTTTATCTCATTTACTTTATTGTCCAATTTTTCCTGTGCTATTACATCTCCTGGCCTTTTGTCTACTATATATTCATTTTTACTTTCATCGAAATATTCATTTTCAGTTTCTAACATAGGCTTTACAAATCCAATTTGTATAAATAAAAGTCCCATAAGTATAAGTGCTATTATTGAGGTTTTATTTTTAACTATTTTTTTTAATTCCCATCTTAACATGTTTGTTCTCCTCTCTTGTGATTACAAATTTATTATATATATCTAGATTTACACCATCATAAACTTAATCTTAAATAAACCTTACAATTCAAATTTTTCTTATTTAATATAAATTATCTGGCAAAATAAATAAGAGCAAAGCTATTTTTTGCATAACTTTGCTCTTATTTATATATTTTTTTAATTATTGTTATTTACTAAATCAACTATTTTTTGTCCTTGTTTTAGTAATTCATTATAATCATTTTCTTCTTTTATCTGATTTATTTTATCTTCTGTAATATCTTTATCTGAGATGTTAAAGTATTTCTTTAGTATTTTATATTGAGTTTCTCCATTTTTATCTTTACGATCTTCTATGCCTTTTTTCCAATTTATATCTATTTTATCCATTACCAACCCTAAAGCAGATCCCGTTTCATACTTCATTGATCTTTCTAAATAAGATGGCGATTCTGCTTGACCATTTGCAATATAATCATATGCCTGCATAAATGTAACATAGTATGGACTTTCTTTTTTTGCAAGTACAGTTAACTTTCCTCCTGTTAAATCACTATATTTATATTCAATGTATCTTGCAGTTCCTTCTATTGCTTCTGTGTTTGTTTCTACTACTAACTGTGGCCATTTTTTATATCTATAAGCACGTACAGTTGTCCATTGTTTTAGGTACTTCTTAACTTCTTCTTTGTTATTAGTTTCCATGCATTTATCTAAAAGCTTAAATTCTAATCCCATTAAAGCATAGTTTTCTTTATTTACTGGATAATTTTCTATATACTCTCCATCACCTTTATCATATGTCCAATCTTTTTGCTTATATGTATGGAATGATTCATGTAATAAAAATGAAGTAAAATCAAAATATAATTCTGGATTTTCTATCATTTTAGGGTGATATTTAAAATAAAAAATACTTTTACCATTAATATCTACAGTACCAAAATTTGAAGGCGCCCAGGTTGAAATCAGACTTATATCAAACTTACTTATTCTATAAACTTCTGGTAGATTTAAAGATTTAGGCATATTAATTTTCCTTGCAAGAAAGCTTTTTTCAATTCCTTTTACGTTAACCGCATAGGCATACTTTCTTATAATCCCTTTATCTTTATTAGTTCTTATTAGAATTATAGGCTCCTTATTTAATTTATATTTATTGTTCCATAATTTTTCACCATTTTCATTAAATTGTTTATATATACTTGATAACTGTACAAACATTTCTTTATCTACAGAATCAAATTCTTCATATTTAGTCTTATATACTTTATTTAATACAATGTTACTTAATATAGTTAATACTAACAAAACTATAATAGTTGAGATTATTATAAGTGCTTTACTAGGTTTTTTCTTCATTAATGGTTTATTTCTCCTTTTGTAATTTCTTCTAAAAATCATTTTTTCATAATAAATTTTTAATATGTATACTTTATTTTTCACATATGTTTATTCATTATATATAAATAAATTTAAATTTCTGTAAAATTAATCTTAAATAAACCTTACAATTCTTATTTTTCTTAATTAATATATAAAATATACTTTAAATAAAAAAAACGAACTCAATTGAGTTCGTTTTTTACTTCTATCTCATAGCTCTCATTGCATTTAATACTGCTATTAATGCAACACCAACATCTGCAAATATAGCTTCCCACATAGTAGCAACTCCACCTGCTCCTAATATTAAAACTATAGCTTTTACAGCTAATGCAAATATTATATTTTGCCATACTATCTTATTAGTTTTGTTTGCTATTTCTATTGCTTTAGAAATTTTGCTTGGTTCATCTGTCATTAAAACTACATCGGCAGCTTCTATAGCAGCATCTGAACCTAATCCTCCCATAGCTATACCTATATCAGCTCTAGCTAAAACTGGAGCGTCGTTTATTCCATCTCCAACAAATATAACTTTTTCTTTTTCTGATTTTCCTTCATATATTTTTTCTAGCTTATCTACTTTTTCATTAGGAAGTAGATTTGAGTATACTTTATCTACTCCAAGCTCTTTTGCTATAGCTGTAGCTACTTTTTCATTATCACCAGTTAACATTACAACATCTTTTATTCCTAATAATTTTAGATTTTTTATAGCTTTTTTACTATCTTCTTTTACTTCATCTGATATTACTATATATCCTCTATATATTTGATTGACAGCTATATAAACTACTGTTCCAACTTCTTTAGCTTTAGAATAGAATATATTCTCTTTTTTCATTAATTTTTCGTTACCTGCTAAAATAAGTTCATTATTGTAATTTATTTTTATTCCATAAGCTGCTATTTCTTCATAACTAGTTATTTTGTCTAAATCTACTTTTTTATCATAGTAACTTAATATTGATTTTGCTATTGGATGATTAGAGTTTGCCTCTGCAAAAGCAGCGTACTCTAATAATTTTTCTTCAGATATTCCAACTGCATTAACCTTAGTTACATTAAATACACCTTTTGTAAGTGTTCCTGTCTTATCAAACACAACTGTGTCAACATTTCTAAGTGCTTCTAAATAGTTACTTCCTTTTATTAATATACCATTTTTAGATGCAAATCCTATTCCACTAAAGAAACTAAGTGGTATAGATAAAACTAATGCACATGGACAAGATACTACTAAAAATACTAAACCTCTATATAGCCACTCACTAAATGTAGCTCCTGGTATTATAATTGGAGGTACAACTGCTACTAAAACAGCTCCTATAACTACTGCTGGTGTATAATATTTTGAGAACTTAGTTATAAAGTTTTCAGTTTTAGATTTTTTGCTACTTGCATTTTCAACTAAATCTAATATTTTAGAAACTGTTGATTCTTCAAATCCTTTTGTAACTTCTATAGTTAATAAGGCATTTTTATTTATAAATCCTGATAATACAGATTCTCCTTTTGATACTTCTCTTAATACAGATTCTCCTGTAAGTGCAGATGTATCTACCATTGAGTATCCATCTATAACTACACCATCTAGTGGAACTTTTTCTCCTGGTTTTACAACTATTACATCGCCTATTTTAACTTCTTCAGGAGAAACTACTTTAAGTTCTGATCCTTCTTTTAAGTTTGCATAATCTGGTCTTATCTTCATAAGTGATGTTATAGATCTTCTTGATTTTCCTACTGCTATACCTTGTAAGAATTCTCCTAATTGATAGAAAAGCATAACTCCTACTGCTTCTGGTAATTCACCAATTGCTAATGCTCCAATTGTTGCAATAGACATTAAGAAGTTTTCATCAAACACTTGACCTCTTATAGCATTTTTTAGTGCTTTTAATAAAACTTCTCCACCTACTATTACATATGCTATTATAAACATCGCATCTGCAAGTTTACTTTCAAATCCAGTTGCAATTTGATATATTCCAAATATATATACTAATGACCCTATTACTAACTTTATTATATCTTTTTTATTTATATCATTCTTTTCTTCTTTAACTTCTGATTTTTTAACATTACCATTTTCATTTTTTATTTGTATGTCTAAACCTGGTTCTGTTGCATTTACTATTCCTACTATTTTATTTATAGTCTCTTTTTCATCAAAAGATTTTCTTATATTTACTGTAAGTTTTTTGTTTATAAAATTTAAATTTGAAGAATCTATTTCTTCTAACTTAGATACTTTTTCATTTATTACTTCTGCACAATGAGCACAATTTAATCCACCTAATATTAATTCCCTTTTAATGACTTTAGAATTTGAAACTATTTCTATATCTAATCCTGGTTCTGTGTCATTTATTATCTTTATAGCCTTTTCTATAATTTCTTCCTCATTTACACCTTCTTGTATGTTTAATACAAGCTTTTTATTTATAAAGTTTAGATTTGATGATTCTACACCCTCTAGTTTAGATACTTTTTCATTTATTACTTCTGCACAATGAGCGCAGTTTAATCCACCTAGAATCAGCTCTTTTCTAATTATGCTACTAGCATCCATAACCCAATCCTCCTATCGTTTATATGTTTCTTGTATATGACATAAACCACAATCAAATATCTTACTTATGTGACAATCATCTAAAGAATAATAAACTACTTTTCCTTCTTTTCTAAATTTAACTAGCCTAGCTTGCTTTAGTACCCTTAGCTGATGAGATATTGCAGAATGAGTCATTCCTAATAAACTTGCAATATCACATACACACATTTCATTTGAAAATAATGCATATAAAATTTTTACTCTTGTTGTATCTCCAAATACCTTAAATAACTCTGCTAAGTCATAAAGCATCTCTTCTTCTGGCATTGATGTCTGAGCTCTTTTTACTATATCTTCATGAACCTCCTCGCAATTGCACGAGTTTAATTTTTCATTTATATTTTTACTCATATCTTAATTCCTCCAAATTAATAACAATATATGAATAATTGTTCATATATATAATTATATGCCCATGTCCAAATTTTTGCAACTAATATTAACTATTTTTTTATAAAATGCACATAATAGCATTTTTAGTAATATATATATTATTAAAGTGAATTGTTATTTAGTAAGTAATACTTTAGGAGGGATGATTTACTATGAGTTTTGATAATTTCTCACACAAACAAAATGGCGATATGGATCCTAATTATATATACCCTACACCTTATATAGATCCTATGATGTATGTTAATCCTTATTATAATCAACGCCCAATGGACTACGGTAATTCTGGGTACTATATGACTTATATGAATCCTTATATCAATTATCCTGTGATGGATAATCAATATGCAATGTTAGATAATGATTTCTATTTTGATGATATGGATATGGAAACTATGTATATGGATCAAGATATGAATATGATGCCTCAGATGCCGGGTAACATGCCTATGATGCCTAATATGATGGGTAGTATGCCTATGATGCCCCAGATGATGGGTTGTATGCCTATGATGCCTAATATGATGATGCCTATGATACCAGGCATGATGTATAATCCTTATATGATGATGGGTATGATGCCTCAAATAAACATGGAAGAATTTGATGAGGAAGAAATGTAAATTTTTTTAATTTAATTGTTATAAAATTTTAAAACTTGTCCAAAATAATAATGTATTCCTCATAATATTCCCCCAATATTATAAATACAGAATAAAGCCACTGACAGTTAAGTCGTGGCTTTATTTTTTATCAATAATTTACTATTCTAAGAAATAATCAAAGTCATCTGCACCAGATTCTACGAAATCATAAAGTACATTTTCCTCAAAATACATTTCTTCTTTAATCTCTATATAGTCAGAATAATTACATTGAAGTAATTTGTTTATATATTTTTTATCTCTATTATTGTAAGTTCCTACAAAAAACTCATTACCTATTTGATAATAAATAGCTTTTATGTCATTACTTATAAGGTACACTTCTTTTGCTACATGATGGTTATCAAAATTAAATCTAGTGAAGAATGTCCCCTCTTCCATATCACTTCTTAATAAAAATGGATTATCTATATAAAACTTTTCTATAAACTCTTCCTTATTTTTCAAGCTATAAATGCTTACAAACTCTTCTTTTGATATTTCATCAAAAACTTCAAAGTCAAAAATTCCTTCTTTATCTCCTACTAAAATAGAGTTTATCTTAAATCCATTTTCTTCTTTTGATATACTAAAAGCTATTCTACATATATAATATCCATCACTATCTTCGTAAAGTGCTTCGCTTATATACCTTTCATTACCTTTTGGTATTACTTTATTTTTTAGAAGTGTTCCATTTATATTTGTAATATGCATATTACTTATTTCTTCACTTCCTGAGAAATATCTTAAGCTTTCTCTATCCCATGCTATAAATCTCATAGTCATATAATTTATAAATTCTACTTCATCAGTAATTTTCTTGCAAATTTTAGGATATATGTCTTCAAGTTTTAATTTTGGTTCATAATTTTCTATAATATCTATATACTCTTTTACCTCTCCTGGTAATGGTTTTTCATAGTAAGAATTTTTATTTCCATAGTAATTAACTAGAAATAAAGCTTCTTCTTCTGATATATCTATTCTATCAGCTCCCAATCCACCCATTAACCTTTCTTCTTCTCTATGAGATTCTTCTATAGTAGGATTTTTTAAGCTTACATAGTCTGCTAACCCAAGTCCTTCTGAATCTAACAAAAAGTATTGATATATCTTATCATTTTTTTCTTGCCATATTATTAAAAGTCCCATACTTCCCATTAATCTAGAATTGGTTACCTTTGCATATTTGAATTTCACAAAATCACTTCCTTATTGGAGATATTTATTTAATAAATTTTTTTAATATCAATATAATTTCTTATTAATACATATGTTATAAATAACATATAATCTCATAAGATATTTTACAATTAGATTTTAACTATTAACTATAAATTATAATATAAAATAATAAAATCTACCAAAAAAAATTTAAATTTATTTTGTATAAGTTCACAACTTAAATAAATTTTGTAATATAATAAAATAAATGTTTAATAGAGGTGATATTAATGAGAAATATAGCAGCTTTTTTTGATATAGATGGTACTCTATATAGAGACTCTCTTATGGTTGAACATTTTAAAAAGCTCATTAAGTATGACATAATAGATCAAAAAGCATGGTACGATAATGCAAGAGATGCTTTTATGAATTGGGATAAAAGACAAGGTAATTATGATGATTATCTAGATGATGTTTGTAATTTATATGTAGAATCTCTAATTGGACTTGATAAAAATTATATTGATTTTACTAGTGACCAAGTTATAAAGCTTAAATCAGATAGAGTGTATAAATACACTCGTTCAAGAATAAAATGGCACTTAGAAAATAATCACATAGTAATATTTATATCTGGTAGTCCTGATTTCTTAGTTGGAAAAATGGCTGAAAAATATAATGTTACTGATTTTATAGGAAGTAATTATGTTTTTGAAAATGGAACGTTCAATGGCACAGTAATTCCTATGTGGGACTCTAAAAGTAAGAACACTGCTATTGATGACTTCGTAAAAAAATATAATATAGACTTATCTATTTCTTATGCTTACGGAGATACAAATGGTGATATTAATATGTTAAGAAGAGTTGGCAACCCTATAGCTAT
Organism: Romboutsia hominis; assembly: GCF_900002575.1. Classification (NCBI taxonomy): domain Bacteria; kingdom Bacillati; phylum Bacillota; class Clostridia; order Peptostreptococcales; family Peptostreptococcaceae; genus Romboutsia; species Romboutsia hominis. Next base: position 2,706,608 of record NZ_LN650648.1, read on the forward strand.
AAATCCAACTAAAGAACTTCTAAATCATATAGCAAAAGATCCTGTTATATCTAATGCTGCTAAAATAGTAGTCGAAAGAAAAGATATAATATATTCACTTTCTCCGAATGTAGATATCCTTAGTATATAACATAAATTTAATTATCGAATTTAGATAATTTTCAATAATAAATATTTGAAAAGTCCTTGATATAATAATTCTTGGACTTTTTAACTTATTAAAGGAGGTTAATATGAATTCTAAAGAAAATAATTCAAGTAAAAACTTAGAAGATTCTATAGAAAAGCTTAGTAAAAACTTATATCTTGAATCACCTGACTTGTGGATTGAGTTTTCAGGAAAAGTAAATGATAATATTTTCGATGAAATGGTGCTGTTCTTTGCTATTAAATATAATTATAAATCAATAGTAGAACATGCTATAAGCAATAACCTTATAGACCTAAATGCACCTTCTAGAAATAATGATTATCCTAATATAAAAGAACATCTTATTTTCATAGCAAAACAAAATAAGTCTTTAGATATACTTAACTATCTTGAAGCTTCTTCATCTTGTAATAATATTGATAAAGATACAATAGTGAAAAAAATAGACGATTCTACATCTAATTCAAATGCCAATAAAGGAAATAAATATTTTCCTAGATATCTTTGTGATCATTGTAATCACAATATTTTTGAATCTGGGTATAGAGTTTCTGAGTCTATAGAGTATAAATATTCATTAGAAAATGATAAACCCATAGAAGTTTCTAGAAAACTATCTAACTTAGTAGTGTGCTGCAATTGTAATAAAGATCTTAAGGATATATCTATTGAGAGCTTAAATGAATTATGTTCTATACAAAATTGTACGAATTGTGGTTCAAATTTAACTGTAGTTGGAATCACAGATAAGTCTAAAATGTCATTTGATAATAATCTAGGTAAATTTTCTAATATATCTAAGTCTTATCACTGTTCTAAGTGTGACTCAAAAATTAGTGAAAAGCAAAGAGAATTTTTTAATATAGTTAGATAGAAACTAATTGTATTCTATGAAGTATTCTCGCTAAATTTATATAATAAAATTTATAAAATAAGGAGCATCTTTAGATTGATATAATCATTCTAAGATGCTCCTTTTTATAAATTTATATATTTTTTAATATTTTTTTAAGCTTATTATTGTAATACTCTATAAACAAACTATAAATATGGTCATATACTAAAAATGTGACTTCAAAAAACACTATTGTAAAAATATTTATAGGTATATATACAAATTCTTTTATTATAAAAAACACAATGCCTATTGAAATATTGGCAAATACTAATTTTAATATATATTCAATGTATATTGATCTATCTTGTTCTATTATATATTTGAATAGTCCATACAATCCAAAAGTAAATATATATAAAATCCATTGAAACTTATTAGCCATAACAAAAAAGCTTAGTGTAAACACTCCTAAATAAAATACAACTCCCCTTTTAGGACCAAACTCCATTATAATTATAGAAATTACTAGTGAGGCAATTCCCATTAAAAATAATGTATTTATAGGTATTATATTTATAAGCATTAATAAAATTATGTTTATTGCTAATAAAACTCCTCCTAAAGCTATTTTTTTACTCATATTAATACCCTTAGAAGCAATCTACCAAGTCACCACCACAGCACTCACAACAAGAATCTAAACACCATAGCTTCATACAATCTTCACAACAATCATCTCCACAACAGCAACAACAATCATCACAGCAACAACAACAGCAACCGTCTAGGTCTGAACGTCTTCTTCTGTTGTATCTATATGATCTATCTCTATAATCATCTCTGTAGAAGTTGTATTGTTTTAAAGCTTTTTCATATTCAGGATTACCAGGTTCTATGGCATTAGCTTTTTTTATACATTCTTCACCTTCTTCATAGTATCCTATATTCATAGCAGATACTCCATTTAGGTAATACCAATTTGCACATCTATCTTTCATTTTATTTAATAGCTCATGTGCCTTTTCAAAATCTTTGTTATTCATTAACTTAATTATGGGGCTAAACATTTCATTATTATAAGTATTACTGTACATTTACTTCACACCCTTTTTCTAATATATTTTGGTATCTAAGATATACTCCTGAATACACTATATTTTCTATTATTCCTCTATTTATCTTTATATCCAAATTATCTATACTATTAGACAACATTCCTAAAGACATGCTTATAAGTTTATCTACTCTTGTTTTTAGTTCATCTTTTTTATTTATATATTCTATAAATGGATTGTACCTACCTTTTTTGTAGTCTTTTTCTAAATCTTCATAAGCATCAAGTATATATATATACTTACCTACATTAAATCCAATTCTTCTTAAATCATCCTCGAACTCATCTTCTTTATACGCAAAAATCTCTGCCATAAGATTTCCAAAAGTATTCGATACCATATCTATATTAGTATTATTTTCTTTTTCTAATTTATATAAATGATCTAGCTGAGATTTTATTATATCAGCTTTCTTGGGATATTTTTCATAAGCTAATTTAAGCTTTTTCTTATATATACTATATGCTAATTTATCTTTTATACCATTATCATCTCTTAAATTATCTTCTAATTTATAATATGTCAGAAGCACATTCATACTTGCTGCATACTCTGTAATTTCATTTGTTATTTTCTTTTTCTTTTTGAATGGATTTACTATACATCCTTCTTCTATAACCAAAGACTTAGGTCTATATACTGAAGTTAAAACCAATATTAAAAATGTTATATCATAATTTAGAGATAGTCTTGATATCTCTCCATGATTATCTTTTAGATATTTGCATAACCCACAGTAATATCCTCTATAATGCTCATATTCTCTAAATGTTAGGTCCATTTTATTAACTTTTACATAACCAAACATATTTTTATCCTCTCTAATAGTTTATTTAATTTACTTTTAGATATTTATAATTTCTACATATATATCTTCAAATTTTATTAATTCATTATCTATTATATTTAAAACTTCCTCGTTAGAATCTATATATAATTTTACCATAGTAGTAGGTAGCTTAAACCTTTTTGGCCCTACTGATCCCGGATTTATATATATTGTATTTCTTTCTTTAGTTATAGATAATTTATGGGAATGACCATATATAACGATATCAAAATCCTGATTCTTTAAGTCTATATCTTTATCTTTTATATTATGTATTAAATATATTTTTTTACCTAATACATTTAATATTTCTTTTTCCTTGATATCTAAACTTTCTATATCTTTATCGCAATTACCTCTTACTGCCTTTACTTTAGCTATATTTTCTAAATCTCTGAGTAATTTTATATTTCCTATATCACCTGCATGAATTATAAGATTACAATTTTTTAAGTTAGCTAACACTTCTTTTCTCAAAAGTCCATGTGTATCTGATATAACTCCAACAATCATTATATTATCTCCTATGTATTTATATCTTATATAATAAACCTTTTTTGTATATTTTAAAATAAGCTAGCAGAAATTATCTACTAGCTTACTCTAGATTATTATTTGATAATATTTGTATCTAAATACTCATAATATAAATTTATTTGTATCACCAAAAGTATCTTCAATTGTAACTACATCTAGCCCTTTATATTCCTTAAATAACCACTTTATGTCCTTCATAGCTTGATTTACTTGATTGCTGCTTAAGTTATTTATAAAATACTCTTTTCTCATATCCTTATAACTATTATCTGTTAAAAAGTTCCTTATTACTGTAAATGCGAGTACATTTGGTACACTACTTTCTGAACCTTTTTTGTGGCCTTTTTTTCTTGTATACATTCTCATTTTATACTCCTCCAAGATATATTAATCTTAGTTAAAGTATATATATCTTTGACTTTATGTATTACTATACTTTTATTTTTCTTTGCTTATTATATCTATAAATATATCTGTAATCTTAGGATCAAATTGGGTACCTCTACAATACATCATTTCTTTTATAGCATCTTCTTTATTTTTTACTATATTATATCCTCTATCATTAGTCATAGCATCATAAGAATCTACTATATTTACTATTCTAGCCATAATAGGAATTTCTTCTCCTCTAAGGCCCAGTGGATACCCTTTACCATCATATCTTTCATGATGTGCGAGAATACCTATAGCAACATGTGATAGTTCACTTGATGTTTGAAGTATTCTGTACCCTTTTTCTGTATGAGATTTTATTATATTAAATTCATCTTCAGTTAATTTTCCTTTTTTTAAGAGTATCTCTTCACTGATACCTATTTTTCCTATATCATGTAACTTTGTTACTAATTCTAGTTCATCTAATTGAGCAGTTGTAAATCCTAACCTTTTTCCTATTTTGATTGCATAATTTGTTAGTCTTTGAGTATGTTGTTCAGTTTCTAAATTTTTTTCTTGAAGAGATTTATTTAATGAAAATATTATGGAATTTCTTACACTTTTAGAATTTAAAAGCTTTTGTCTATATAACTTTTCTTCTGCTTCTTGGAGATTTGTATAAATATCTTCACCTAAACAATTTTTTATAGATGATCCTAAAGAAATACTCATGTCAATAAGATTAAAGTCACCTTTTTCACATTCATCAATTATTTTAGATATCGCTTCTTCACATTTTTGTTCATCACAATTTGGTATAAGTATAACAAATTCATCGCCACCCCACCTAAATATGAAGTCTTCCTCTCTAGTTACACTTTTTAATATCTTAGCCATTTCCTTTAATAATCTATCTCCTTCAAGATGACCAAATGTATCATTTATAACTTTTAAACCATTAACATCTCCCATTATAACTCCTATAGGAAGATGTTCGATATTATTTAATTCTTCTTTTTTCTCCTCAAAACAAGCTCTATTGTATACCCCTGTTAAACTATCTGTAAAGCTAAGTTTCATTAGTTTTTCTTTTAGTTCTGTTTTTTCAGTAACATCACTAGATATACCTACTATTCCCCATACTTGACCTTGTTCATCTATCACAGGTACTTTTATAGTTTCTTCTATTATTTCTCTACCATCTTGACCGTTGATTCTTCGCTCGACCACTTTCATCTTTTTACTTTCTATTATTGCTTTATCTTCTTCCATAAATCCCCTAGCTACTTCTTCAGATACAGTTTGTGTTTCAATATCATTCTTTCCTATCATACTTCCTATTCCTAGTGCATCATAATGTTCTTTCCATTTTTTGTTATACCCTATATATTTACTGTCTCTATCTTTATAGAAAATGTATTGTGGCAATGTATCTATTATTGTTCTTAATATATTTTCTCTCTCTTCTAATTTACTTTGTTCTTCCTTTAAAGGTGTTATATCTATTAACATACCCATTACACCTATTATTTCTTCGTATTCATTTATATAAGGAGTAACATAACACTGACTAAATTTACCATTTATGCACACTTCAAAATTCTTAGGCTCTTTAGTCATAATTACAGACTTAAAATCTTCATTACATATATCATTGTTGCTACACTCTAAACATTTGTTATTTATTACACTTATATCTTCATTATTTCTAAAGTTGTATATATGTTTAAATGCCTTGTTCGTGGCAATTAATTTTCCATCTAAATTTTTTATCCATATTGGAAATGGTATATTATCCATTATTATATTATTACTAGTTTGTGTATCTTCTTTCTCGGTTTTTAATAACATTACCCCTCTCCCCCTGCTTATTACTACCTAAATAATATTATAAAATAATGATTTTTATATTTCTACATATATTAAATATATTAGATCATAAAAATATTTTATATTATATATATTTCCTTACTCCATTTATACCAAACATGTTATCACTTATTGCTTATTTAAAAATGGGTATTCTTAATTGTTTTTATACTAAATTTTATGAATAAAAATATTATATCCTTAATAGTATTAATTAAAGGTAAACAAGCCTAAGATTATTATCAATATAAGGGGGATACTATGTTAAATGTATTTGTTAGGGATTTAAATGAAAAAACTAAATCTATAAGAAGTAAAGGCTATATTCCAGGTGTTATATATGGAAACAAATTAGATAAAAGCATACCTATTTCAGTATATAAAACAGATTTCACTAGATTAATAGATTCTAAGAATCATGATGGTTATATTCAACTAAATCTAAATAACAAAGTATACAATTGCATTATTACAGATGTTCAAGTAGATAGTGTAAAAGATTTGTTCTTACATATAGACTTTAAAGAGATGAAATAAAATATAAAAAAGGAGAGTAAAACTCTCCTTTTTTATATTTTAACATTCGTGTCTGTTAACCATCATTCTTTTAAATTTAAATGTTCAATCATATTTACTATGACTACATTATTTGCTCTAAATTTGAATTTTTATACTTAAATGACTTGTGATTTTTATATTTCTCAATTGTTAAAATCATACCTAGTATAGTTAACGTAATTAGTTCAGCTAAAGGTAATGATAAGAAAACTCCTCTAACACCTATTATTGGAGGTAAAATCATTGTTAATATAAACTGAAACAAAAATCCCCTTCCTATTGACAATATGTTAGCATATATATTTTTTCCTATTGCTTGATAATATCCACTCATCGCAAATATGATACCTATAACAGGGCTTCCTAAACAATATATTAATATTTCGCTATATGCAAATTCTATATTTTCACTACTTATTCCAAATATTTGTATAAGTTCTCTTCCAAATGAGTTAATGCCTATATATACTAATGTTCCACCTATTGCACATACCCCAATAGTTATATATAGTAATTGTCTCATTCTTTTTATTTTGTTCGCTCCATAATGATACCCTATAAGAGGTTGTAGACCTTGTGATATACCCATGCAAGTATTAACTAAGAAGCAATTAATATAAGTTGCAACTGTATATATAGCAACATCTACTGTATTTCCATATAAGTACATTGTTTTATTTTGAACAAATAATATTATTCCATATGATAACTGTATTGCAAAACTTACAAATCCTATTTTAAGTATTTCTTTTAATATACTTACATCTATTTTTAAATACTCTTTCTTAATCTTTATATTAGCGTTCCCTTTTACAAAGTAGTATAATGATACAACTGTTGATATAAATATACTGGCGCTAGTTGCCATAGCAGCACCCTTAACCCCATATCCAAGTTTCATAACAAATACCCAGTCTAATATAATATTACAAATAGCACCTATTCCTATCATCATCATTGATAACTGTGGTCTACCATCTGCTCTTACTATTGGATTTAACGCTGTTGAAAACAAATATGGTATGGTTATTAAGTAAATTACACTATAATAATCTCTTGCATTTTCTATAGTATCTTTTTCTGCACCTAGCATCTTAAGTATCGGTTCTCTAAACATAAACCCTAAAATCATAATTATAGCGCCTATTAATACTATGGATGTTACAGATATTCCTAAACACTTTTGAGCACTTTCTTTATCTTGTTTTCCAATATATATGGCAATTATGCTACTTGACCCAATCCCTATCATAAGACCAGTTCCAACTATAACAGTTACAGCTGGCCAGACTATATTAACACTTGCAAGACCTACTTCTCCCACTCCTTGACCTACAAATATACCATCTACCATAGTGTAGATAGTATTTAGTACAACGCCAATAACAGATGCAATTACAAATTTTGCCCATACTTTATGTATTGGCACATTTAGAACTTGTTCTATTTTCATCTCCTTATTTTTATCCCCCTTTAATTTCACTATAAATAGCTACAGATAAGGCTATTTATAGTCTATTTCTATAGCTTTAACATTTTTTAATTTTCAATTTCCCTTGCATAATTATAGCACCTTGTTATATAGATTTATAGAATATTTTCAAACTGTAATAATTTTATTTTTAACTAATATTAACATGGTGTTTATATATGGTTTTACAAATTTAAAATAAATTATTTATTAATTTATTTTAATTTCTATATCTGATCACATTTAAACTAATTCAGCAATTCATTATACTATGTATATTTACTTTGTATAATTCAACCATTTTAATTCAAATAAAAATAGACTATTTAAAAGCTTAGATAGTCTATTTTCTATATTTTATTTAAAGTAATTTACTCCACTTTCAAATATTCTTTGTTCTTTTTCTCCTAATATATTTTTCATTACATGGTTGCCAACTCTTTCAGAGTGACCCATCTTACCAAGTATTCTTCCATCAGCACTAGTTATTCCTTCTACTGCATAGAATGAGCCATTTGGATTAAACTCTATATCATAAGTAGGATTGTTATCAAAATCTACATATTGAGTAGCTATTTGCCCATTAGCTATTAGTTCTTTCATAACTTCTTCACTAGCTACAAATTTACCTTCTCCATGAGATATTGCTATACTATGAATATCTCCTATCTCTGTTCCTGATAGCCAAGGCGACTTGTTTGATGCTATTCTTGTTCTTACCACTTTAGCTTGATGCCTTCCTATATCATTGTAAGTAAGTGTTGGTGCATCTACTGATGTATCCCTTATTTCTCCATATGGCACTAATCCAAGTTTTATAAGAGCTTGGAATCCATTACATATTCCTAGCATTAATCCATCTTGTTTAGTTAAAAATTCATTTACAGCTTCTTTTACTCTCTCATTTCTAAATACTGTAGCTATAAATTTACCAGAACCGTCTGGTTCATCACCTGCACTAAATCCTCCAGGTAACATTATTATCTGAGACTTTCGTATTTCTTTTACTATAGTATCTATAGATTCTTCTATGTCTTTATATGTTAAGTTCCTAAATACTTCTATATTTGCCTTTGCTCCAGCTTTTTCAAATGCCCTAGCTGAATCATATTCACAGTTTGTTCCCGGGAATGTAGGTATAAATACCCTTGGCTTAGCAACTGCTATAGAAGATTTTTTATATTTATCTTGAGAAGCAAAACTTATAGTCTCTACTTTACCTTTTATTTCTACTGATTTTGTTGGGAATATAGACTCTAAAGTATTACAATGAGCTTTGTATAATTCATCTAAACATATTTCTTCATTTTCAATAAATATTTTTTCTTCTTCTATTGTAGTACCTAGGACTATATAATTATATCCTTCTAATATACTTAAATCATTTTGAGATAATTCGAAAATTATATTTCCATACCCTGTTTCAAATAGGTTCGTAACTCCTTGTTCAAATTTAAATCCTATTTTATTACCAAATGCCATCTTACTTATAGCTTCACTTATTCCACCATCTCCTAGTGCATATGTTGATAAGACCTGCTTATTGTGTATAAGTTCTGTTACTTTATTTAAATTTTTCTTTAGTAAATCAAAGTTAACCACACCATTTTCTAGTTTATCTGTGCATAACATAACAACTTGTGAATTACTTTTCTTAAACTCTGAAGATACTACCTTTTCTGCATCCACAGTATCAACAGCAAATGATACTAATGTTGGTGGAACATTTATATCTTTAAATGTCCCAGACATACTGTCTTTTCCTCCTATTGCAGGTATTTCTAGTCTATTTTGAGCATAATATGCACCTAAAAGTGCTGCAAATGGCTTACCCCATTTAGTTGGGTTATCCCCAAGCTTTTCGAAATATTCTTGTAAAGTAAGCCTAATCGAACTATAGTTACCCCCAATAGCCACAACTTTACACACAGATTCTACTACTGCATATAGTGCTCCATGGAATGGACTCCATTTTCCTATCTTTGGATTATATCCATAAGTCATTATAGTCGATGTATTAGTTTCTCCACCAAGTACAGGTATTTTTGCTACCATACCTTGAGCTGGTGTTGCTTGATACTTTCCTCCAAATGGCATTAATACTGTATTTGAACCTATTGTGTTATCAAATCTTTCAACTAATCCTTTTTGTGAGCATACATTTAAATCTGATAATACATTTATAAATCTTTCTTTTATACTTATATCTTCATCTACTACTAATTCACAAGCTTCTTCATTTCTTATACTTCTAAAGTATGGCTTTTCTTCATCTACCTTATCTACATGTACTTTTGTAGTCTGTTTAACCCCATTAGTTTCTAGGAAGTTTCTACTTATATTTACTATCGCTTTGTCATTCCAGAACATTCTCATATATCCACTGTCTGTAACTGTAGCTACATGAGTAGCCTCTAAATTTTCTTTTCTTGCTAATTCTATAAATTTTTCTTTATTTTTAGATTCAACAACTACTGCCATACGTTCTTGAGACTCTGATATAGCTATTTCAGTACCGTCAAGTCCATCATATTTTTTAGGAACTAAATTTAAATTAATATCTATGCTATCTGCAACCTCTCCTATAGCAACGCAAACTCCGCCAGCTCCAAAGTCGTTACATCTTTTTATCATTTGAGCTACTTCTTTGTTTCTGAAGAATCTTTGTATTTTTCTTTCATTTGGAGCATCTCCTTTTTGAACTTCAGCACTACAAGTAGTTAAAGATTTTTCACTATGCTCTTTAGATGAGCCCGTTGCTCCTCCACATCCATCTCTTCCTGTTTTTCCTCCAAGAAGTATTACTATATCTCCACTTTTTGGAGTTTCTCTAATTACATTTTCCTTTGGAACTGCTGCTATAACTGCACCTATTTCCATTCTTTTAGCAACAAAGTCCTCATCATAGACTTCAGCAACTTGGCCTGTTGTTAATCCTATTTGGTTACCATAGGAACTATATCCATGAGCTGCATCACGAGTTATTTTTCTTTGCATAAGCTTTCCAGGTAGTGTATTTTCTAAGGTTGTTCTAGGGTCTGCACTTCCTGTAACACGCATTGCTTGATATACATAGCTTCTTCCTGATAATGGGTCTCTTATTGCTCCACCTAAGCATGTAGCTGATCCACCAAAAGGCTCTATCTCTGTTGGATGATTGTGTGTTTCGTTTTTAAACATTACTAAGTATGGTTCGACTTTACCATCTATCTCAACATCTACGTTTATGCTACAAGCATTTATTTCTTCACTTACATCTAAATCTTCTAACTTACCATCTTTTCTTAATTCTTTCATAGCTATTGTCGCTATATCCATTAGACATACATCTTTTTGTCTATCTACATAAACCTTATTTCTTGAATTAAGATACATATCATAAGCTTCTTTTACTATATCTGTATATTTACCATCTTCTATTTTTACATCTTCTATTTCTGTCATAAAAGTAGTATGTCTACAATGATCTGACCAATATGTATCTAGTACTTTTATTTCCGTTATGGTTGGATTTCTTTTTTCTGTATCTCTAAAATAATTTTGTATATGTTCTAAATCACCTAATGTCATTGCTAATCCATTACTATTTAAAAACTCTTTTAGTCCATCTATTGTTAATTCTATAAATCCATTTAGCACTTCTACTTCTATGGGTATTTCACTTTCTATTTTTAATGACTCTGGCTTTTCTAATGATGCCTCTCTACTATCTACAGGATTTATACAATATTCTTTTATTCTATTAAAATTTTCATCACTTATATTTCCACTAAATATATATACTTTAGCTGTATTTATAGTTGGTCTTATTCCTTGATTGACTATTTGAATACATTGACTTGCCCAATCCCCTCTTTGGTCATACTGCCCTGGCAAATATTCTATAGCAAATATTCTTTCCTTTGTTTCATCACTATTTGTAACATCTAATGTTTCATGATAAACAATATCTAAATTTGGCTCTGAGAATACTGTTTGAGCTACTTTTTTATATACTTCATAATCTATTCCTTCTATATCATATCTATTTAAAATTCTTATACTTTCTATTCCCTTTATATGTAAGCTTTCTATTAAATCCTTTTTTAAAGCTTTAGCTTCAAGATCGAATCCTGGCCTTTTTTCTACAAATATTCTTCTAACACTTGACTCTAAACTTATAGTATCTAACATATCTTATCTCCCTTTTATAAAATTAGATTTTTACTACATTGATTAATTCATTAATACATTATTTAAATCTTATTTGTTCTTAAAATTTAAGTAACCTGTCAACGAATTAGTTTTTAAAGCTACCATGTATTCAAATATAAAACCTCTAATTAAAAAATCTAAAGTATATGAATATATAATTGTAGATTTTTTAAATTACATCTAATAATTTCTAGTATGTTATACTTAACACATATAACATACTAGAAATTATCCTATTATGATTTAAAAATATCTTTAACTTAATTCTTCGCACAATGTTATTCCTATATCTGTTCTATAGTGCATTCCTTCAAAATTTATTCTTTCAATATTTTCATAAACTTTTTTCGCTGCTTCTTCTACAGTAGATGCACTAGAGGTTATACCTAACACTCTACCACCATTAGTTACTAGTTTTCCATCTATGAGCTTAGTCCCACTATGAAACACTACTATGTCATCATCTAATTTATTAAGACCTTCTATAACTTTTCCCTTTTCATAGTTATCTGGATATCCTCCAGATGTAAGCATCACACAAACAGACTCTTCTTTTTTATAGACTATATCTATTTCATTTAATTTATTGTTTAATATTGCTTCAATTATATTATTTAAATCTGTTTCTAGTCTAAATAATACTGATTGAGTTTCTGGATCTCCAAATCTTACATTATATTCAAGGACTTTAGCACCTTCTTCAGTTATCATAAGACCGATAAATAATATACCTTTGTAATCTAATCCATCTTTTTTGAATCCTTCTAAGGTTTTTAACAATACTTCCTTTTCTATTTCCTTAGCTACTCTATCTGTATATATTTCACTTGGAGAGAAGGTTCCCATTCCACCAGTATTAGGGCCTTCTTCATTGTTATATACTTTTTTGTGATCTTTTGCACTTACCATAGGAACTATAGTATTATTATCTACAAAAGCTAATATTGATGTTTCTATACCTTTTAAAAACTCTTCTACAACTATTTTATTACCAGCTTCCCCAAATTTTTTATGACTCATCATTTCATGCAAAGTCTGCATTGCTTCTTCTCTATTTTGTGGTATAATAACACCTTTTCCAGCAGCTAATCCATCAGCCTTTATTACTACTGGATATCCAAAAGTGTCTATCTCATTTATAGCATCTTCTATATTTGTATACTCTTTATACTTTGCAGTAGGTATATTATGTCTTACCATAAAGTCTTTAGAAAAAGCTTTACTTCCTTCAAGCCTAGCACATTCTTTATTAGGTCCAAATATTCTAAGTCCACACTTTTCAAATTCATCTACAATTCCTTTTACAAGTGGTACTTCTGGTCCTACTACCGTTAAATCTATCTTATTTTCTTTAGCAAATACTAAAAGTTTATCTATATCACTATCGTTTATATCTATACACTGAGCTACATCTGAAATCCCTGCATTTCCTGGAGCGCAGTATATTTTTACTATACCTTTTTCTTTACTTAATTTCCAAGCTATAGCGTGTTCTCTACCTCCACCACCTATAATTAATATCTTCATAGCCTACCCCCTAGTGTTTGAAATGTCTTATACCCGTAAACACCATAGTCATTTGATTTTTATTACAAGCATCTATAGATTCTTGATCTTTCATAGAACCTCCTGGTTGAACTATTGCATCTATTCCATATTCATGTGCTAATTCTACACAGTCACTAAATGGGAAGAATGCATCTGATGCAAGGACTGCTCCTTTGAAATCTTTATCTTTATTATTTTCTAAAGCATTTTTTAATGCCCATATTCTTGAAGTTTGACCACATCCTAGAGCTAAAGTCTGACCATCTTTAACTATAGCTATTGCATTTGACTTCATATTTTTAACTACTCTCATACCAAATTCCATATCTATTAATTGACTTTCACTTGGCTTAACATCTGTCACCACTTCACATTTTTGTGCTAAAGTGTTGTTTCTATCTTGTATTAGTAATTTTCCATCAAGGTATTTCATATCATATGGTTGTAAACTCTTTTCTATTTTAGCTAACTTTAAAATTCTAAGGTTTTTCTTTTCTTTTAATATATCTAATGCTTCGTCTGTATAATCATAAGCTACTACTATTTCTAAAAATATATCATTCATCATCCTTGCAGTTTTAGCATCAACAGTAGAAGTTATTCCTACTATTCCACCAAATATAGATACTTTATCAGCTTCATAGCATTTTTTATAAGCTTCTAAACTATCTTTTCCTATTCCTACTCCACATGGGTTGGTATGTTTAATAGCTACACTAACAACTTCTTTACTATCTTTAAACTCCCTCATTACCTCCAAACATCCATGTAAATCATTTATATTGTTAAATGAAAGCTCTTTTCCATTTAATTGTTCATAATTTAATATTGAATTTTTAGCATTTGGTTGAGTATATAAAATACCATTTTGATGTGGATTTTCGCCATATCTTAAAGTTTCTTCTTTTTGGAATGTTAAGTTTAATATTTCAGGATAAGTATCTCCTACTTGCTCTGCAAAGTAAGTTGATATAAGTGCATCATATCTAGCCGTTGTAGAGAAAGCCTTGTATGCTAATCTTTTTCTATCTTCTAAAGTTAAATCATTATTTTTTAGTTTTTCTATTATCATATCGTAATCATCTACATCTACTACGATTGTTACATCTTTATAGTTTTTAGCTGCTGAACGTATCATAGATGGTCCACCAATATCTATGTTCTCTATCATCTGTTCATGATTTTTTCCTGCTTTTAATGTTCCTTCAAAGTCATATAAATTGACTGCTACTAAATCTATCGATCCTATATTGTACTCGTTTACTGTATCTATATGTGATTTTTCATCTCTCTTATAAAGTATCCCTCCATGTATATATGGATTTAATGTTTTAACTCTTCCGTCTAACATTTCAGGAAATTTTGTTACATCTTCTATAGTTATAGAATTTACTCCATTTTCTACTAGTGTTTTAAATGTATTACCTGTAGATATAACTTCATATCCTAGACTATTTAGCTCTCTAGCAAATTCTACTACTCTACTCTTATCTGTCACACTTATTAATGCTCTTTTACTCATTTATAAACACTCTCCTCCCCTGAATACTTAATTTATTTTCGCAGAACAACCTTATACTTTCATTTAATATTTTATGCTCAACTTCTAATACTCTTTTAGATAATGTTTTAGCATCATCATCTTGCTTAACTTCAACTGTTTTTTGCATTATTATTGGCCCATTATCCGCAACCTCATCTACAAAATGAACTGTTGCGCCTGTAAATTTAACTCCATAATCTATGACAGCTTGATGCACCTTTTCTCCATAATAGCCTCCACCACAAAATGATGGTATTAATGATGGATGTATATTTATAATCTTATCTTTAAATTCTGATACAAACTTAGGACTTATTATCTTTAAGTATCCTGCTAGAACTACTAAGTCAACTTTATACTTTTTTAATATTTCTATAATCTTATCTTCATTAGTTTCATATATAGCATCTATATCATTATGCTTTGCTCTTTGTAGAGCATAGGCATTCTCTTTATTTGATATCACAACATTAACATTACCTTTGATGTTTCCAAATTTAGTTCCATCAATGATTGATTGTAAATTAGTCCCTCCACCAGATACTAATACTCCTATGTTTAACATAGACTTACTCCTTCATGAGTGTCTACAACGTTTCCTATTATATATGCTTTATCTTTCATCAGTCCCTTATATTTTTCATCTATATTTATTTCTTGATCTTTAGTATTTATATAATTTACAACTTCTTTTGCTCTTTCACTATCTACAACTAGCACTAATCCAATTCCCATATTAAAACTCTTATGAAGTTCTCTTTCTTCTATAGAATTAAATCCTTCTATCATTTTGAATATAGGAGGTTTTTCCCATGAATCCTTCTTAATATCTATACCTAAATCTTTTGGTATAACTCTAGGTATATTCTCTATAACTCCTCCACCTGTTATATGAGCTATAGATTTTATTTCAAATTTATTTATTAAATCTAAAACTAACTTTACATATATTTTAGTAGGAGTTAAAAGTGACTCTCCTAAAGTCATCCCTAATTCTTCTATGTACTGTTCTAATTTATAATTATATGTATCTAAAAAAATCTTTCTTATAAAAGAATATCCATTGCTATGAACTCCACTTGATGATATCCCTATAAGCACATCTCCATTTTTAACATTTTTACCAGATACTATTTTTTCTTTGTCAGCTATTCCAACTGAGAATCCTGCTAAATCATATTCATCATCAGAATACATACCTGGCATTTCAGCTGTTTCTCCACCTATAAGTGCAGATCCTGCCATCTTACATCCTTTTGCTATACCCGAAACTATCTGTTCTACTTTCTCTGCAACTAATTTTCCAGTAGCTATATAATCTAAGAAAAATAATGGCTTTGCCCCTTGACATATTAAGTCATTAACACACATTGCAACTAAATCTATTCCAACCGTATCATGTTTATCTAACATTTGGGCTAGCTTTAATTTTGTTCCAACTCCATCTGTAGATGATAGCAACACTGGTTCTTTCATAGTTGTAAAATCTTTTAAACTATATAATCCACTAAAGTTTCCTAAATCTCCTATTACATTGCTGTCATAGGTAGATTTTATCTTTCCTTTTATAAGATCTACTGCTCTATTTCCCTCATCTATATCTACTCCAGATTGCTTATATGTTAACATGAAAGTAATTCCTCCCTATCTATTTTCTTAACTGGATAATCTCCATCAAAACAAGCTTTACAGAATTTAGATTTTTGTCCAGTTGCCTCTAGCATTCCTTCAATTTCTAAGAATTCTAATGAATCACATCCTATATATTCTTTAATTCCTTCTACATCATTTTGTGATGCTATTAATTTCGAACGGTTTGGTGTATCTATTCCATAGTAACAAGAATACTTAACTGGGGGTGATGTTATTCTAAGGTGAATCTCACTTGCTCCTGCATCTTTTAGAGATTTTACTATTGCCTTTGAAGTAGTTCCCCTAACTACTGAGTCATCTACGAGTATTAATGATTTTCCTTTGACTACACTTGATAATGGATTAAGCTTTATCTTTACTCCAATTTCTCGTTCTTCTTGAGTAGGTTTTATAAATGTTCTCCCCACATATCTATTTTTAACTAATCCTTCGCTCACAGGTAGCCCACTAGCATTGGAATATCCTATTGCCCCTGCCCATCCCGAATCTGGAACCGGAACAACTATATCAGCTTTAACTTTATCATCCTTAGCTAATATTTCTCCACATTTAATCCTAAAATTATATACGTTTACATTATCTATAGTTGCATCATTTCTAGCAAAGTATATGTGTTCAAATATACAACTTCTTTTCACTGTTTTATAATTTTCAGAGTAAAAATAAGATTTCATTTCACCATTTTTTATAACTATTATTTCTCCTGGCTCTACATCTCTTATAACTTCTCCACCTATTATATCTATCGCACAATCCTCAGATGCAAATATAAATTTTTCATCTTTCTTACCTAATATTAATGGTCTAAATCCCTGAGGGTCTCTAACTGCTACAAGTTCATCTTCACCCATTATTACTAGTGAATATGCACCTTTTATATAATCCATTGTTATTTTTAAACTCTCTACTATATCACCTTTATAGTATCTAGCAAGTATGTATAAAATTACCTCCGTATCAGAGTTCGCTTGAAACATATATCCATCTTCTTCTAACATGTCTCGTAAATAATTTGCATTTACCAAATTACCATTATGAGCTAAGGCTAATTTTCTCTTTCTACAACTTCCAACTAATGGCTGGCAGTTTGCCATATAACTTCCACCAGCAGTTGAATATCTTACATGTCCTATTCCCATATTTCCTTTTAACTCTGCTAAGTCTTTTTCCTTGAACACATCTGATACTAATCCCATATCTTTTTTGTAGTTTATTTTTTCATTATCAACTACTGCTATACCACAACTTTCTTGACCTCTATGCTGCATAGAGTACAAAGAATAATATAATTCTTTAGATATATCTTTATTTGAATATATACCTACTATTCCGCACATATTATATCCCCCTAATTACTCATTCTTGCAAGGACTTCTTCATATCCTTGTACAAGGTCTCCTAAATCTCTTCTAAATCTATCTTTATCTAATTTTTCATTAGTGTTTACATCCCATAGTCTGCAAGTGTCAGGAGATATTTCATCGGCTAAAATTATATTTCCTTCGCTATCTTTTCCAAACTCTAACTTAAAATCTACTAGCTTTAAATTCATCTTTAAGAAGAAATCTTTCATAACTTCATTTATTTTTAAAGTTTCTTTTCTTATAAAATCTATTTCTTCTCTAGTTGCTAACTTCATTGCTACTGCATGATCATCATTTAGCATTGGGTCACCATATTCATCATTTTTGTAGCATAGCTCAAATATTGGTTCTTCTAAAACTATCCCTTCTTCTATTCCAAATCTCTTACAAAATGATCCTGCTGTTATATTTCTTACTATAACTTCTAGTGGTAAAATTTCTACTTTTTTGACTAACATTTCTCTTTCTGATAAGTTTTTTATGAAGTGTGTTTTGATTTGTTCTTTGTGTAACATTTCAAATATTATTGTTGATATTTTATTATTTAATATCCCTTTTGATGATATTTCAGCTTTCTTTTCCCCATTAAATGCAGTTGCATCATCCTTGTAATGAACTATGTACTCATTTTCATTTTCTGTAGAATATATTTGTTTAGCTTTTCCCTCGTATAATAACATAATTAATTCCCCCTAAAATTTTTATCATCTTCTAATACTTTAGCTTCCATTTCTTCTCTATATAATTTTAAATCTTCTTTTAATTTTGGATATTTTATACTCATTATTTGAAGTGCCATTAAAGCTGCATTGAGCCCTAGGTCTATAGTCACAGTTGCTACTGGTATTCCCTTAGGCATTTGAACTATTGATAAAAGTGAATCTAAACCATCCATAGTAGATGATTTTATTGGTAAACCTATTACAGGTATTAATGTATGAGATGCTATTACCCCTGGTAGATGTGCTGCCTTTCCTGCTGCTGCTATTATTACGTCTGTATTGTCTTCTATTTCTTCTAAGAAGCTCATAAGTTGCTTTGGCGTTCTGTGTGCTGATAAAGCTCTAACTACTACTTCTACATCATACTTTTCTAATAAATTTATTCCTTCTTCTAATTTAGGATAATCTGATTTGGAACCCATAACTACTGCTACTTTCATTTTAAATTCCCTCCGTTTTTTTATTATAAATACGATATATTTAATTCGTACTATAATTCGAACTTTATATTTAAATTTTATATTAATATTCACATATAATCAAGTATTTATTTTGTTTTTTGTTAATTAAATTCGATATTTAATTATCATTTACATAATTTAATTATATATTGTTCGATAAATGTATAATTAAATTATGTTTTATATGAAATTATCTTTCATTAGACCCTCTACTTTATTTATCTAACGACTTAGTTGATTTTTAAACATTTTTCGGTCTATATTATAAAAATTTTTATAATTTTGGTTTAGCTTATTACTTATTAGGTATAAATTTAGTAGATAATTAAAATTATGAAGAAAGAAGATGATTTTATGGATATGAATTTCCTAAAAACAATTCAAAGTGACACAAAAAAATTACATGATATGGCAGAGAATACAGGGTTCATAAAAAGATTAGTAGACGGTAATGCTACTATTGAAACATATGGTGAGTATATCTACAACCTTTACTTTGTATATAAAGCTATAGAAGATAATTTAAGAAAGCATGAAGATAATGAAGTTTTAAAAGAGTTTATAACTCCCGAAGTTTTTAGAGCTGAGTCTTTACTAAAAGATTCTAAGTTCTTATTAGGAGATAAATTTAACTCAATAGAAATTTGTGATTCAACTAAGGTCTTTGTTAATAGATTAAATGAGTTATCTAAGATAAATCCTAATTTATTAGTTGCTCATGCATATACTAGATATTTAGCAGATTTATTTGGTGGCAGAACAATATTCGAAATAGTTAAATCTAAATACAATATTGATAATAAAGGACTTAATTATTATGTATTTGATCAAATACAAGATTTAAAAGGATTTGTCATGATGTACCATCAAAAACTTAATTTAATAAAATTAGCTGACGAAGATAAAAAAGATTTCTTAAATGAGGTTTGCTTATCTTATGTTTTCAATATAAGTATATCTAATGAATTAGAATATCTAAGATTTTAAATAAAAATATAGCCACTTTTATATATAAAAGTGGCTATATTTTTATCTATTTTTATTCTTATAACTAGGAAGAAAACTAAATGTTTTCCATATAATAGTAAACATATAAATCAAACATGAAAATAATAAAATCGGAATTAACATCTCTGGTAGATTATAATACTTATCTATAGTGAATATAGTCCCTTCTATTATTAGTAGAAATCCTATAGTGTAATTAAGTTTTATGTAGTATTTTTTATATTCCTCATTATCTTTCATTTTTTCTATGCAACTAAACGTAAGATTAGAGTATGGTATAATCCCATTCTTTCTTACTTTATTTGTTGAATATATAGTATATATCCCCATCACTATTAAAAATATATTTACTATTATTCCAAACATAGTAAATCTTTCCTCCTTTATATATGACTTTTCCCCATAGATATTTTTATATTTAGTTTAACATTTATTTATATTTCTAACTATACTTTACTCAATTTGTAATAAATTGTAATATATAGCATTAATAGATTTAATTTTTAATTTAACCTCTAACTTTCTTAACATAAAAAAGCCACTCACTGAGTGGCTTTTTGTTATTTTATAAGAATATAAACTTACATATAAATAATATTGATAATATTATCAATGATAAATTTATTTCATTTGTTCTTTTTGTCGCTATCTTTAAAACTACAAATGATATTATACCAAATATTATTCCATCAGCTATACTATATGCAAGAGGCATCATAGCAAATGTTAAGAATGCTGGTATAGCATTTGTAAAATCTGAAAAATCTATCTTAGTTAATGAACTTGCCATCATAACTCCAACTAATATAAGTACTGGAGCTGTAGCTTGAGTTGGTATAGCTGTAAATACTGGTGCAAAGAATAGTGCTAGTAAAAATAATATTCCTGTAGTTACTGCTGTTAATCCAGTTCTTCCACCTTCACCTATACCTGCTGCACTTTCTACATAAGCTGTTACTGTAGATGTTCCAAGTAATGCTCCTACTGTAGTAGCTATTGCATCTGCAAATAATGCTTGTTTAGCTTTTGGTAACTTACCATTTTCATCTAACATATCTCCCTTTGAAGCAACCCCTACTAAACATCCTACTGTATCAAATAAATCAACAAATAAGAATGTAAATACAACTACTATCATATCAAAGCTAAATATTTGTTCCATTGGAACTGAGAAAGCTTGCATAAATACTGGCTTTAATGATGGTGCAGCCGATACTACACCTTCTGGAGGATGAACTAATCCACCTACCATTCCTACAATAGATATAGTAAGCATAGCCACTAAGAATGCTCCCTTTACATTTCTAGCTATTAGTATTGCTGTTAATAATAATCCAAATATAGTTAATAAAACTAATGGATCTTTTAAGTTTCCTAGTGCAAGTATTGTAGATCCGTTAACTACTATTCCTGCATTCGATAATCCTATAAATGCTATAAATAATCCTATACCTGCTGTTACTGCATGTTTTAAAGCAGTTGGTATACAATCTATTATTTTCTCTCTTACATTAGTTATTGTAAGTAATATAAATATAATTCCTTCTATTAATACTGCACAAAGAGCAAACTGCCAACTATATCCCATACCTAAAACTACTGTATAAGCAAAGAATGCATTAAGCCCCATACCTGGTGCTAAACCTATTGGATAGTTTGCTAATAATCCCATAGCGCAACTTCCTATAAATGCTGCTATTGCTGTTGCAGCAAATACTGCACCTTTATCCATACCTGCATCTGCAAGTATATTTGAGTTTACTACTAAAATATATGCCATAGTCATGAATGTCGTTATTCCTGCTATAACTTCAGTCTTTACGTTTGTGTTATGTTCTGATAGTTTAAATACTTTTTCTAGAACACCCTTGTTCATTGTCTGAGTTGACTGCATTTGTACCTCCCCAATTTTCGAATTTATAATAATATCTTATAAAAATAATTCGTTTTTATCTTAACCTTACATTAGTAAGTATATTATATAGTCCATATTTTTTCAATAGTTTTTTGAACCTTTTTATATTTTTTATTTCTAAAGTTCGTATTTTTAGTTAATTTTTATTATATTTTACTAGTATATACTCTAAAATGTTCTATATTTCGCTTATTTCTATCAGATTTTTAACTCTTATATATTGGCTTTATTTTGACATTATATTTTTTATATCTTAGAATTATTAGTATCATAGTTTGATTTCAAATCACTTATATAAATTGGAGGTTTTTATTTTGTTAGTTATTACAAGAAAAAAGCGAGTTTTCTACAACGTTACTATGGTACTTCTTTCGTTGTTAATTGCTAGTATTTTAATTATTCAATTAACTATAAGTATTAGCCCCAAAACCTCGTTAATTCTTTCAAATATAGAATTTTTCATATGGGTAATATTTGTTATAGATTATATAGCTAGATTTATTACTAGTGATAATAAGAAACTTTTTATAAAAAATAATATATTAGATTTAGTATCAATAATACCTTTTCATACAATATATATATATTTCTCAAACTTATGTAGTTTTCATGTTGGAAAATATATACTTTTACTGAAGTTAGTCATGGTACTAAGAATATTAGCTATAATAAAAAGAAGTAATAGCAATTTTTATCGTTTAATAAGAACCAATAACTTTAGTTATACTCTTTTTATAGCCGTTATAATAATACTCCTAAGCTCTATTTCTATTAGTTATTTTGAAAATTGGGATATTGGAGATTCTCTTTGGTGGAGTATAGTTACTGTTACAACAGTAGGATATGGATATATATGCCCTAAAACTTTTTGTGGTAGAATAATAGCATCGATTCTTATGATATTTGGTATAGGATTTATAGGTTCGCTTACTTCTACGCTATCTACATATTTTATTAAAAAGGAAAATATAAGACATCATCATAAAAAACATAAAAAACATCATTCTCTCCTTCAAGATAGCCTAAAGGATGTAGTTATTGGTGCTAGATTTAGTAAAGATGAATATAAAGACATGGTTATACTAGATATAGTAAATAGGTTGGAAAACTTCGATGATTTAAGTGAAGATGATATAAATACTATGTGTAATGTACTTTCTTCTTTAAAGAAAAAAAGCTAGAGCATAATTTTGCTCTAGCTTTTGATTTATCCTTGAGTTTTTTCGTATTCTGCTTTAGTTGCAGGTACTTTTATTTCTCCATTTTTAACTTTTTCTTTCATTTCATTAACATAGTTTAATACATCTTGTGGGATTAATCCATCTTTTTTCTCTACTATACCAACTCCACCTTGCTTAAGTCCGTATACTTTTTCTTCTCCACCTTTTAACTTACCTTCTACTAATTCTTTAACTGTATCATATACACCTACATTAACTTTCTTTAAAGCTGATGTTAATACATTTTTTGGTGCTAAATTACTTTGATCTCTATCTACTCCTATAGCGTACTTATCTTTCTCTTTAGCTGCTTCTATAGCACCTAATCCAGTAGCTCCTGCTGCTGATAATATTATATCTGTATTGTTTCCATACATTTGATTTGCTATTGATTTACCTTTAGCTGCATCTCCAAATGTACCTGCATATTGTACATTTATATTAGCATTTGGATTTGCAGTTTTTACTCCGTACTTAAATCCATTTTCAAATCTTGATATTATTTGGTTTTCCATACCACCTAAAAATCCTACATTATTAGTTTTAGTCATCTTACCTGCTACAAGACCTGCTAAGAATGTTGCTTCATTTTCTTTAAATAGTATTGGTGTTACATTTTTTGGGATATCATCATAAGTTTCATCGATTATTGCAAATTGTTGATCTGGATAACTTTCAGCTTCCTTCTTAATATCATCCTTCATAGTGTTTCCTACACCTATAACTAAGTCTACACCTTCATCTATGACACTTTCTATGTTTTGTATGTATTCTGATGCTTGTTTAGATTCTATAACTTTTACTTTTATACCTAATTCTTTTTCAGCTTGCTTAAGACCTTCATATGCTGATTGGTTGAATGATTCATCATTTATTCCTCCAACATCTGCTACCATACCTACTTTTATAGTTTCTTTTTCACCCTTAGCTGAATCTGAACCACATCCAACTAAACTTAATGATGCTACTATTATAGCTGTACTTAATGCTGTTATTTTTTTGAATTTCATATTTTTCCTCCTAGTGTATTTTTTCATATATGTCTATATATTGCTTAGTATATTTAATTTATATTCTTAATTTATTGATTTTATAGTAGTGCAAATTTTAATATAAATACTATTGATAATATTATTAAGGATGTTTTTGCTTCATCTTTTTTTCCTGATAATAATTTTAATACTGTATAAGATATTATCCCAAACATTATCCCATCTGCAACACTATACGATAAAGGCATTACTATAAATGTTATAAATGCTGGTATTGCATCTGTTAAATCATCAAAGTTTATTCTAATTATAGAACTTGCCATCATAAACCCAACTAGTATAAGTACTGGAGCTGTAGCTTGAGCTGGTATTGATGTAAATAAAGGTGCAAAGAATAATGATATAAAAAATAGTATTGCTGTGACAATTGCAGTTAATCCAGTTCTACCACCTACGGCTATGCCAGCACCACTTTCTACTGTAGTAGCAAGTGTAGATGTCCCTAACACTGAAGATATAGTAGTTGAAACTGATTCAGCTAATAATGCTTTTTTTACCCCTGGCATATTTCCATTTTCATCTATTAAATTTGCTCTATCAGCTATACCTAATAAAAATCCTATAGAGTCAAACATATTTACAAATAAAAGAGTTAATACTATCACTAACATATCTAAGCTAAAAATATCTGATTTTCCTACTTCAAAAACTTTCATAAATACTGGTTGTATAGATGGTGGTACATCTATAACTCCTTGGGGCATAGGAACTATTGCAAATATCATACCTATTATTGATGTTATTATTATGGATATTAAGAATGCTCCATTTACTTTTCTTATTAATAATGTTGCAGCAATTATTAAGCCAACTATACTAAGTATAACTGTCGGAGACTTAACATTTCCAAGAGATATAATAGCTCCACCTTGTTGTATTATTCCTGCATTAACAAATCCTATAAACGTTATAAATAAACCTATTCCAGCTGTTATAGCATGTTTTAAAACATCTGGCATACACTCTATGATTTTCTCTCTAATATTAGTTACTGTTAATAAAACAAATATGATACCTTCTATAAACATTGCACATAGAGCAAATTGCCAACTATATCCCATACCTAAAACTACTGTATAAGTAAAGAATGCATTTATACCCATACTTGGCGCTAATATTATTGGGTAATTAGCAAGTAATCCCATTATTAAGCATCCTATTGCCGATGCTATTGCCGTGGCTGTAAAAACAGCTTCCTTGTCCATACCCGCTTGTCCTAGTATTGTAGGATTTACAACTAATATATATGCAATTGTCATAAATGTAGTAATCCCTGCTAATACTTCTGTTTTAACATTTGAATTATTTTCGCTAAGCTTAAATATTTTTTCTAAAACATTAACTTTTCCTTGGTTATTCTTTACCGTATTTTTCATTTATACGCCTCCTATAATTAACATTTCAGAATTTTTTCAATTTTATATTATTTTTTATTTTATAATGTAATATTTTGTCGATGGTTTTATAAAAATAAAAGGCTTATAGCCTTTTATTTTTATAATGTAAAGTGTATATGAAGTAATTATATTATAATCTTATTCCCATTCTATAGTTCCTGGAGGCTTAGAAGTTATATCATAAACAACTCTATTTGCTCCATCAACTTCATTTACTATTCTATTTGATATTTTCTCTAAAACATCATATGGCATTTTGTACCAGTCAGAAGTCATCCCGTCAGAAGATGTAACAGCTCTTAAACCTACTAAGTAAGCATAAGTTCTTTCATCTCCCATAACTCCAACAGTTTTAACATCTGGTAAAGTAGCGAATGCTTGCCATATTTCTTTATATAATCCAGCTTTTTTTAATTCATCCATGTATATAGCATCAGCTTCTCTTAAGATATCGCATCTTTCTTTAGTAACTTCTCCTATAACTCTTATACCAAGACCTGGTCCTGGGAATGGATGTCTGAATATTAAAGCTTCATCTATTCCAAGTTCTAAACCTATTTTTCTAACTTCATCTTTGAATAATTCTCTTAATGGTTCTACTATTTGGAATTCTATATCTTCAGGTATTCCACCTACATTGTGGTGAGATTTTATAGTAGCAGCTTCTCCATGTCCACTTTCTACTACGTCTGGATATATAGTTCCTTGAACTAAGAAGTCCATTTTTCCTAACTTTGAAGATTCTTCTTCAAATACTCTTATGAATTCTTCACCTATTATTTTTCTCTTAGCTTCTGGTTCAGTTATTCCTTTTAATTTTCCTAAGAATCTGTCTTCACAATTTACTCTTATTAAGTTCATATCAAACTTATCTCTGAATATTCTTTCGACATCATCACCTTCATTTTTTCTAAGTAAACCATGGTCAACGAATACACAAGTTAAGTTATCTCCTATAGCTCTATGAACAAGTACTGCAGCAACTGATGAGTCAACTCCACCACTTAATGCACATAAAACTTTTTTATCTCCGATTGTTTCTTTTAATTCTTTTATTTTATCTGCTATGAAAGAATCTGTTGTCCAATCTCCACTTACCTTACATACATTGTATAAGAAGTTTTTAAGAACTATATCTCCTTCTAAACAATGTTCAACTTCTGGATGGAATTGTACTCCATATAAGTTCAGTTCAGCATTTTCCATAGCTGCTACTGGACAATCAGCAGTGTAAGCTATTGATTTGAAACCTTCTGGTAAAACATCTATTAAGTCCGTATGACTCATCCATACTGTACTTGTAGTTATACCTTCAAATATAGCTGATTTTTCATAAGTTATTGATGTTTTTCCATACTCTTTTTCACTAGTATTTCCTTTTCTTACATTACCACCTAATATGTGAGCCATTACTTGTATACCGTAACAGATTCCAAGTATTGGTACACCTATTTCAAATATTTCCTTAGCTATCTTAGGAGAATCTTCTAAATATGCACTATTAGGTCCTCCTGTAAATATTATACCCTTTGGATTTTTTTCTTTTATTTTCTCTATAGGAGTCGTATATGGTATTATTTCACAATATACGTTATTTTCTCTTACTCTTCTTGCTATTAATTGATTGTATTGACCTCCGAAGTCAACAACAAGTACTAATTCATGCTTCATATTATATCTCCCCTTGCATACTATAGTTTGGCGCTTCTTTGCTTATTGTTATATCGTGTGGATGACTTTCTTTTAAAGATGCTGCTGTTATCTTAACAAATTGAGCATTCTCTGCTAAATCTTTTAATGTAGGTGCTCCACAGTATCCCATACCTGCTCTTATTCCACCTATCATTTGGAATATTATATCTTCTGCTTTTCCTTTGTAAGGAACCATTCCTTCAACACCTTCTGGAACTAATTTCTTAGCATCATTTTGGAAATATCTATCCTTTGATCCTCTTTCCATTGCCCCTATAGAGCCCATTCCTCTATAAGTTTTGTATGATCTACCTCTATAAAGAACTGTTTCTCCTGGACTTTCTTCAGTTCCAGCAAACATTGATCCCATCATACATACTGCTGCTCCACCTGCTAATGCTTTAACTATATCTCCTGAGAATTTAATTCCTCCATCTGCTATTACAGGCACTCCATATTTTTTACCAACTTCTGCACAATCTATTACAGCTGTTAATTGTGGTACCCCTATACCTGCTACTACTCTTGTAGTACATATTGACCCTGGTCCTATACCAACCTTTACACAGTCTGCTCCAGCTTTTATTAAATCTTCTGTTGCTTCTGGTGTTGCTACATTTCCTGCTATAACTTGAAGCTGTGGATGAGCATTTTTTACTTTTTTAACTGCATCCATAACTCCTTTTGAATGTCCATGTGCACTATCTAATACTATAACGTCTACATTAGCCTTAACTAATGCATCTACTCTATCTAATAAGTCTGCACTTATTCCGACAGCTGCACCACATAAAAGTCTTCCATGAGCATCCTTAGCAGAGTTTGGGTATTGTATTTTCTTTTCTATATCTTTTATAGTTATTAATCCTTTTAAACGACCTTCTTCGTCTACTATAGGTAATTTTTCTATTTTATTCTTTTTAAGTATTTGTTGGGCTTCAACTAAGTCTATTCCTTCCTTAGCTGTTACTAAGTTTTCTTTAGTCATAGCTTCCTCTATACTCTTAGTCATATCATCTTCAAATT
Organism: Romboutsia hominis; assembly: GCF_900002575.1. NCBI lineage: Bacteria > Bacillati > Bacillota > Clostridia > Peptostreptococcales > Peptostreptococcaceae > Romboutsia > Romboutsia hominis. The sequence goes on from NZ_LN650648.1 coordinate 2,735,149, forward strand.
TTATATCTCTGTTAGTTATTATTCCTATTAGCTTATTATTTTCATCTACTATAGGTACCCCAGATATCTTATATCTAGCCATTATATCATCTGCATCTTGTATACAATGGTCTTTTGATAAGTAGAAAGGATCTACTATTACACCACTTTCACTTCTCTTTACTTTATCAACCTCTAATGCTTGTTCTTCTATTGACATATTTTTGTGTATTATTCCTATTCCACCTTGTCTAGCCATAGATATAGCCATTTTAGATTCAGTAACAGTATCCATTCCTGCACTCATTAAAGGAATATTTAATTTTATTTCTTTAGTTAAATAAGTCTCTAATTTAACATCTTTAGGTAATACCTCAGATTTTTGAGGAACTAATAAAACATCATCAAAAGTTAAGCCTTCTTTTAGTATAGTTGCCATGGTAGTTCTCCTCCCTTTATTTTTTATATATACGAATTTTATTTCCATTATTTCAATTATTTATTCGTGTTATAAATGTATACAAAAAAACCTGTATAATAACTTCGTCTTATTCTCATAAAAGTGAAATTACTATACA